>NZ_JBHXSG010000014.1:0-52551 GCF_042714835.1 Streptomyces sp. NPDC058678
CCCCGTAGGTGGCGCTCGCGCCGTATGGAACGCCGTCGAGGGGCCGAAAACACCTCCTTGCCTCCCCGCGCCCCTCCATTGAAAATGCGCATGACAAAACTACGGGTGGCCGGAAGATCTCCGGTCACCCTCGTCATGCAGAGGGGACCCCCACATGAGAAAGCCTCTCGTCGCCGCACTCTTCGCCCTGGTGATCGCCGGGGCGGGCGCGGCACCCGCGGTCGCGGCACCCGCACCCACCGCACCCGCGGCCAAGGCGGACACGAAGACGGCCGCGTCGCCCACGCTCCAGGCCGTGACCCTCGCCGGGACCGTCGCGCTGAGCAACTGTTCCGGCTCGGTCGTCCGCTTCCCGAACTCCCTGGACACCGCCCCCGCGCTGGTGCTCACCAACGGCCACTGCCTGGAGAGCGGCTTCCCGGAGCCCGGCGAGGTGATCGTCAACCGGGCGTCCAGCCGCACCTTCGGCCTGCTCAACTCCGCCGGCACCCGCGTCGCGACACTCCGGGCCAACAAGATCGCCTACTCGACGATGACCGACACGGACGCCACGATCTACCAGCTCACCACCACCTACGCGGCGATCAGGAACTCGTACGGCATCAGCGCCCTGACGGTCCAGGACACGCACCCCACCGCCGGCACCGCGATCACCGTCGCCTCCGGCTACTGGAAGCGGCTCTACAGCTGCAGCATCGACGGGTTCGTGCACACCATGAAGGAGGGCGACTGGACCTGGAAGGACTCCGTCCGCTACACCTCCGCCTGCAACACCATCGGCGGCACCTCGGGCTCGCCGGTCGTCGACCAGTCCACCGGCAAGGTCGTCGCCGTCAACAACACCGGCAACGAGGACGGCGAGAGCTGCACGGTGAACAACCCCTGCGAGGTCGACGCGAGCGGCAACGTCACCGTCCGCCAGGGCATCAACTACGCCCAGGAGACCTACCGGTTCCCGGCCTGCTTCACGACCGGCAACCAGCTCAGCCTGAGTGCGAGCGGCTGCGTCCTGCCCAAGCCGTAAGGGGGCTCAGGGAGTCCTCCGCACCGCACGCCCCGCCAGTACGTCCGTCCGCCGGCCGTCCTCGATGACGAAACGGCCGTCGACCAGGACGTACGGGATGCCCGTCGGCAGCACCCGGGGATTCTCGAAGGTCGAGCCCGCCGCGACCGTGGCCGGGTCGAACAGCACCAGGTCCGCCCGGTGACCCTCGCGGACCAGCCCGCGGTCCGGCAGTCGCAGCCGGGCCGCCGGGCGTGCGGTGAGGTGGGCGACGCACTCCTCCAGGGACAGCACCCCCAACTCCCGTACGTACCGGCCGAGATAGTGCGGGAACGTGCCGTACGCGCGCGGGTGCGGCTTGGCGCCCTGGAGGATGCCGTCCGAGCCGCCGGTGTGCACGCGGTGCCGCATGATCGCCCGCACGTTCTCCTCGTGGCCGACGTGCTGGAGGATCGTCGACCCGAGCCGGTCCTCGAGGAGGAGCCGGCGGGTGGTGACCCAGGGAGCCTCGCCGCGCAGATCGGCGGACTCCTGGACGGTACGGCCGACGTGGTCGGTCAGCCGGGGATCCGTCACGCCGGAGATCTCGATCGTGTCCCACTCCACGGGCACCCCGTGGCAGCCGTCGGCACCGACGACCTCCAGGTGGTGCCGGATGCGCCCCGCGGTCTCCTCGTCCGTCAGCCGCTTCAGGACCTCCCGCGGGCCGCCCTCGCTCGCCCAGCTCGGCAGCAGCGCGGCCAGCGTGGTGGAGCCCGGCGTGTAGGGGTACGTGTCGAGGCTGATGTCGGCTCCGTCGGCGAGCGCGTCGTCCAGGAGGGACAGCAACTCGGGCGCGCGGCCCTTGTTCACGCCGAAGTTCATGGTGGCGTGGGCGAGATGGAGCGGACAGCCGGCTTCCCGGGTGAGCGTCACCATCTCCTCGTACGCCCGCAGGGCCCCGGCCCCGTACGAGCGGTGGTGCGGGCAGTAGTAGCCGCCGTACGACGCCACCACCCGGCACAGCTCCGTCAGTTCGGCGCCCTTGGCGTACATGCCGGGGGTGTACGTGAGGCCCGACGACATGCCGACCGCCCCCTGCTCCATCCCCTCCGCCACCGACCGCCGCATCCGGTCCAGCTCCTGAGGCGTCGCCTCGCGGTCCTCCCACCCGACGGCGAGCGCCCGGACCGTGCCCTGGGGAATGAGGTACGCCGCGTTCACGGCGATGCCCCGTCCTTCGAAACCGAAGTCGAGCCGGTCGAGGTACTCGCCGACCGACCGCCAGTCGAAGTCGATGTCGTCGCCGTCGCCGTTCCAGCCGGTGATCGCGCGGCGGACCTCGGCGAGTGTGCGGTCGTCCACCGGCGCGTACGACAGCCCGTCCTGGCCGAGGACTTCGAGGGTGACGCCCTGCGCGGCCTTGGCGCTGTGGTCGGGGTCGCGGAGCAGGGCGAGGTCGCTGTGGGCGTGCATGTCGATGAAGCCGGGCGAGAGGGCGAGACCCTCGGCGTCCAGCTCGCGGCGCGCCTTGGGGCGTTGACAGCCGGCCGCCGCGGCCTCCTGGACGATCGACGCGATCCGGCCGTGGTCGATCACCACATCGGCGCGGTACGAGGGGCCGCCGGAGCCGTCCACGACGTCCGCGTCCCGGATGACGAGCTCTTCCACGCCGGACCTCCTAGAAGAACGTACGGATGTAGTCGACGACCGTGCCGTCCGCCTCCGCGACCGGGATCAGCGGCCACTTGTCGAAGGACGTGCACGGGTGGGACAGCCCGAGGCCCAGCCAGTCGCCGACCTCCAGGTCCGCGTCCGGGGCCGTCCGCAGCCAGGCGTGCTGGTCGGACAGGGCCGTCACCTCGATGCCGGTGGCCGGACGCTCGACGCCGTTCCGGCGGACCACCTGGGCGAAGGGCAGATCGAGGTCGTACGCCGCGTCCCGCTTGCCCGCGTTCACGAAGGCCTGCTCGGCGGAGGGCCGGGACACCACCTGCGTCCAGAGCCGGAAGGCGGGCTCCAGGGCACCCTCCTCGGGGACCCGGTTGAAGGGGGTGATCTTGCGGTAGTGGCCGTCGTCGTGCGAGACGTAGGCGCCCGAGCGCAGCACCTTCAGTACGGGGGCGGAGAGTTCGGGAACCTCCGCGAAGACGTCGGCGACCGCGTCGAACCAGGCGCTGCCGCCCGCGCTGACGACGATCTCGTCGGTGTGCGTGAACCGGCCCGCCTCGTCGAAGTCCACGGCGAGCGCGATCAGCCGCCGCAGCCACGCGTGCACCCGCTCCGGGGTGGCCTGCGGAACCTCTCCCTCGTAGCCCGCGACACCGACGAGTCGCAGGGTCCGCGCCCCCGCCACGGCGTCCGCGACCGCCGCGCACTCCGCCTCCGTGCGGACCCCGGTGCGGGCGCCCTCACCGGCGGCGAGCTCGACCACGACGTCCACGGGGCGGCGGGCTCCGTGCAGAGCCGCGTCCATCAGCTCGACGCCGCGTACGGAGTCGACGTAGCAGATGAGACGGAAGTCGTCGTCGGAGTCGAGCTCGGCGGAGATCCAGCGCAGGGCGGCCGGGTCGACCAGCTCGTTGGCGAGGAAGACCCGCCGGATGCCGAACGCCCGGGCCACCCGCACCTGATGCGGCACCGCGAGCGTGATGCCCCACGCCCCGTGCTCGATCTGGCGCTGGAAGAGCTGGGGGGCCATGGACGTCTTGCCGTGCGGGGCGAAGGCGAGGCCGTGCCGGGTCGCGTACGTCTCCATGAGTCCGAGGTTGTGCGCCAGGCGCTCGGCGGACAGAGCCAGTACGGGGGTCGCGAAGCCGTCGGTGAAGAGGTTGCGGCGCCGGGCGGCCAGTTCGCCGACGGTGAGGCCGTCGGCGTCCGGGGGGAGGCCCTTGAAACGGTGGTCGACGCGTTCCGCTGCCAGGCGGGCGAGTGCTTCGCTGGCCATGGAGCCTCCCTGATCAGGTGCGTTGCGTACGCGTTGCGCATACTGCAACGCTCATTGCGTATATCGCTTACCGCTGTCTAACATCTCGGCCAACGCGGGGTCAACGGAGCCGCCGACCGCGAACGAGGTTCAGGAGCTACGACGATCGTGACCATCAGCGGACCCCGCAATGCCCCCGACGTCGTGGACGTCGTCGCGCTCGGCGAGTCCATGGTCACCTTCCTGCCCTCCCGACCGGGCCGCCTCGCCGACGTCCCCTCCTTCGACCGGGCCATCGGCGGAGCGGAGTCCAACCTCGCGTGCGTGCTGGCGGCCGCGGGGCACTCCGTGCGATGGGTCAGCCGGGTCGGCGCGGACGCCTTCGGCGCCCACCTGACCGACACGATCGGGGAGTACGGCGTCGACGTCTCCGCCGTGCACCGGGACCCGGCCCGGCCCACCGGCATCTACTTCCGCACGGCGGGGGACCGGTCCACCGACGCCCACGAGGTGGCGTACTACCGGGCGGGGTCGGCGGCCTCGGCGATGACGGTGGACAACGTGGACCCGGTGCCGGTGCGGGCGGGCCGGATACTCCACCTGTCGGGGATCACGGCGGCCCTGTCCGAGGGCTGCCTGACGCTGCTGCGCGAGCTGACCGCCCGACGGCCCGGCCGCCCCCTGGTCTCCTTCGACGTCAACCACCGCGCCGGCCTGTGGCAGGACACCGAGGGACCGCGGGTCCTGCTGGAGCTGGCACGCGGCGCCGACATCGTGTTCGTCGGGGAGGACGAGGCGGAGGAGGCGTGGGGGGTCACAGGCGGACCGCCGGCGATCCGATCCCTGCTGCCGGAACCTGCCGTGCTGGTGGTCAAGGAGGGAGCGCGGGGGGCGACGGTGTTCGAACGCGGGGGCGGAAGCGGGGACGAGGTAGCGCGTGATGCCCAGCTTCCTCTGCCTGCGGGCGAGCGTGCCGCCCAGCTCCCTTTGCCTGCGGGGGAGGGTGGCGTTCAGTCGTTCCGTGCGTCCGCGGGGGAGGGTGGCGTTCAGTCGTTCCGTGCGTCCGCGGGGGAGGGTGGCGTTCAGTCGGCCCGTTCACCCGCGGATGCGAGTGGCGCCCGGTCGGCCGAAGGCGATGCCTCGTGCGCGTCGGGCCGCGCGACCCAGCCCTCGGCAGCGGCCGTGGCCGGCGTAGTGCCGGCCGAGTCGGCCCCGCCTCGTCTCTCCGCCCCGTGTGACGCCCTCTCGGACCGTTCACCCGCGGATGCGAGTGGCGCCCGGTCGGCCGAAGGCGATGCCTCGTACGCGTCGGGCCGCGCGGCCCAGCCCTCGGCAGCGCCGGCCGGGTCGACCCCGGCTCACCGCTCCGTCCCCGACACCGTCACCTTCGTCCCCGCTCTCGATGTCGACGTGGTCGCACCCACCGGTGCCGGTGACGCCTTCGCCGCCGGATTCCTCTCCGCCACCCTGCGCGGACTGGCGCTGAGGGTCCGCCTGAGGCACGGCCACCTCTGGGCCGCCGCCACCCTCACCGCCCCCGGCGACCTCGCACCGCCTCCCACCCGCGACCACGCCGACGGCCTGGCCGGTCTCGACGACGACGCGTGGGGGAGACTTCGACTCGGCCCCGGCTGGACACAGGCCGCACAGCGGGCCGAGGAGGAGGTACGTACGCCATGAGCCAGACCGTCGACCGCGCGCTGAACATCCTGCCGCTGCTCGCCGAGGGCCCCGCCGACCTGGGGCAGGTCGCCGACCGCCTCGGAGTGCACAAGTCCACCGCCCTGCGCCTCCTCCGCACCCTGCACGAGCACGGCATGGTCTACCGCCAGTCCGACCAGCGCTACCGCCTCGGCGCCCGCCTCATCGCGCTCGCCCAGGAGGCGATGGAGAACCTCGACATCCGCGAGATCGCCCACCCGCACCTGGTACGCCTCAACGAACAGTGCGGACACACCGTCCACCTCGCGGTCCACGAGGACGACGAGGTCCTCTACATCGACAAGGTGGAGAGCCGGTACCCGGTGCGGATGTACTCGCGGATCGGCAAGCCCGTCGCCATCACCGTCGCCGCCGTGGCGAAGCTCCTCCTCGCCGACCGGCCCGAACCCGAGCGCCGCGCCCTCGCCGACAAGCTCGACTACCCCATGTACACGGCCCGTTCGACCCCCAACGCCCCCGCATTCCTGAGGGAGTTGGACAAGGTCCGCGAACAGGGCTGGGCCACCGACCTCGGTGGCCACGAGGAGTCCATCAACTGCGTCGCCGCGCCGATCCGCGGCGCCGACGGCCGGGTCGTCGCCGCGATGTCGGTCTCCGCGCCGAACGTCGTCGTCACCGCCGACGAACTCCTCACCCTGCTGCCGCTGGTCCGCCGCGTCGCGGATGCGATCAGCGGCGAGTACTCCGGCAGATCCCCCGTCAAGGAAGCCACCTCATGACCGAGAAGACCGCGCTCACCCCGAAGACCCACACCACCCCGCCCGCGAAGTTCTCCCACGGCGTGAAGAAGGGCAACATCCTCCAGGTCGCCGGCCAGGTCGGCTTCCTGCCCGCCGAGGCGGGCAAGCCGCCCACGCCCGCCGGCCCGACCCTGCGCGAACAGACCCTCCAGACCCTCGCCAACGTCAAGGCGATCCTGGAGGAGGGCGGCGCGAGCTGGGACGACGTGATGATGATCCGCGTCTATCTGACGGACGTGGACCACTTCGCCGAGATGAACGCCATCTACAACACCTACTTCGAGGAGCAGGCCCTCACCGCTCCGCCCGCGGCCCGCACGACGGTCTACGTCGGCCTTCCCGCCGGGCTCCTCGTCGAGATCGACGCACTCGCCGTCCTGGGCTAGGCCCCGGACCCGGCTGACAGCCCCTCAACTCCCGCACCCCGTACACGGCATGGCGCCCAACGACCCGACGGGCGCCGTGCCGCGATCCCCCCTGCCCGAAAGCAGTATGTACTTACCCAGAGGACCCCCCAATGTCCTATCCGCTCGCCGCGTCCACCGCCCCCGAAACCCCACCCCACACCGGAGGCCTGCTCCTCGTCATGGACGGTACGGCGGGTCTCCTGACCGTCGCCGCCCTCGGCATCGGTCTTCTGCTGTTCCTGATCATCAAGGTCCGCCTCCAGCCCTTCGTCGCCCTCCTCGCCGTCTCCATAGCCGTCGGCCTGCTCGCCGGTCTGTCGGTCACCGAACTCTTCGGCACGGTCCAGCGGTCCGACGCCGTCTCCACCATCGAGTCCGGCATGGGCGGCATCCTCGGCCATGTCGCGATCATCATCGGCCTCGGCACCATGCTCGGCGCGATCCTCGAAGTCAGCGGCGGCGCGGAGGTGTTGGCGTCCCGCCTCCTGAACCTCTTCGGCGAGAGGCGGGCGCCGCTCGCCATGGGCCTGACCGGCCTGATCTTCGGCATCCCGGTCTTCTTCGACGTCGGCATCTTCGTCCTCGCGCCGATCGTGTACGCGGCGGCGAAGCGCTCCGGCAAGTCGATCCTGCTCTACTGCCTGCCGCTGCTCGCCGGTCTGTCGATGACCCACGCCTTCCTGCCGCCCCACCCCGGCCCGGTCGCGGCCGCCGGGCTCCTCCACGTCGACCTCGGCTGGGTCATCCTGATGGGCATCGTCTGCGGCATCCCGGCCGTGCTGGCCGCCTGGGCGTACTCGGCGTGGATCGGCCGCCGCATCTTCGTCGCCGTACCGCAGGACATGGTGGAGGCGGCGGCGGAAGCCAGGCTCGCCGTGGTCAACGAGCAGCGCGCGTCGGGCGTGGAGCCGCAGGAGACTCCGGTACCGCTCGGCACGGTCCTCGGCATCATCGGTACGCCGCTGGTGCTGATCCTCGCGGCCACCTTCTCGTCGATCGCGCTGGACCCCTCCACCGGCCGCTCGGTGATCGAGTTCTTCGGCAGTCCGTTCGTGGCCCTGACGATCGCCCTGCTCCTCGCGTACTACCTGCTCGGCATCCGCCGCGGCTGGTCCCGCAAGTCCCTGGAGACGGTGTCCACGGCGTCGTTGAAGCCCGTCGGCAACATCCTGCTGGTCGTCGGCGCGGGCGGCGTCTTCGGCGCCGTCCTCAAGGCCAGCGGCGTCGCCCAGGCACTCTCCGACACCTTCAACGACGTCGGCCTCCCGGTGATCGCCCTCTCCTACCTGATCTCCGTGGTCCTGCGCGTCGCCCAGGGCTCGGCGACGGTCGCCATCGTCACCACGGCCGGCATCGTGGCCCCCCTGCTCGCCGAGGGCGACCACTCCCAGGCCTTCGTGGCCCTGGTCATCATGGCCATCTCGGCCGGCTCGATCTTCGCCTCGCACGTCAACGACGGCGGCTTCTGGATGGTGGCGAAGTACTTCGGCATCAGCGAGCGGGACACCCTGAAGACGTGGACCGTGCTGGAGACGGTTCTGTCGGTGGCGGGGTTCGTGGTGGCGGCGGTGCTGAGCGTGTTCGTGTAGGCGTCTGATAACGAAAATGGGGCTGGCTGTGTCCGACACAGGATCGTCGACCATACTGCCCGCTGTGGAGCAGCGCATAGGTTCGAGCAGCCAGCCCCTGGAAGGCGCCGGATTCGACCCGGCATTCATCCCCGGGCTCACCTCACCCGCGTCCGGCGAGCCGGCGGATGTCGATCCGGCGGACGCCAAGTCGAAGGGCGCCAAGTCGACGGAGGCCGTGGAGACGGAGGCCGTGGAGACGGAGGAAGCCGCCCCCGGGGGGACGGCAGACGTCGACGAGCCGGAGGAGTCCGAGGACTCCGAGAGGTCAGAAGAGGCCGAGGAGGCCGGACAGGCCCCCGACGGCCCGGTCTTCGAGGCCTCCGACCGCCGCGCGAAGATCGTCGCCGACCACCGGGGCGTCCGCCTGACCCTCGACGACCAGCAGTGCGAGTTCCGCTGGGACGAGATCGGCGCGGTCGAGACGGAGTCCCCCCGCTTCGGCAAGCGGTTCACCATCACGGTCCACACTCCTGACCGCCGCTGGTACCCGATCGAGATCGAGGCGACGGCCAGGAGCCGGTTCACCGAGTGGGAGTCACAGCTGGACGCGGTACTGGACGCCTACTTCGAGGAAGACGCGGCATAGGGGCACGGGAGAACCGCGCGCCTAGCCGCAGTACTGCGTCTCCTTGCCGATGGACCGGTACATGCAGTCCGAGTTCTCCAGCAGCTGCAGCACCGCGTCCCGGTTCCGCGCGGTCTCCCGCTCGATGACCTCGTCGGGCGGGTAGAAGCCCCCACCCGCACTGGACGACGGATACATCTCGAACGTGTATCCGAAGATCTTGTGCGTACCCCACAGGTAGTCGTCGATCGACCCGTCGGTGATGTACAGGTCGCTGGACTGCTCCGGCGTATAGCCGTTGCTCGCGGCCATCTTCTGCCCGATGGCCGCGAAGGCGTTCCGGTCGTCGGCCGTCATCCCGGTGGTCGTGTTCGCCGTGGTGTACCCGAAGGGCCACAGCACCAGTTCGCTGTACGTGTGGAAGTCGATGCCCGCCTTGATCTGCTGGACCCCGCCGACCACCCGGCTGCGCACGAAGTCGGCGACGACCTTGACCTCGGGCGCCGACTCGGCGGCGGTGCCCCGGTACGTCTCGGAGGACGTCGAGCCCGACGAGCCGCCGCAGCAGCCCCACCGATAGGCCCAGTTCCGGTTCATGTCCGTACCGACGTACGACGAGCCGCTGTTGGGCTGCCGGTTCTTGCGCCACGAGCGGTAGGACCCGGTGGCGATGTCGTACTCGCCGCCGTCCGGGTTGAGGTCGGGCACGATCCAGATCTCGCGGTTGTTCACCATGCTGGTGATCCGGGAGTCGGAGCCGTAGCCCGCCCCGAGCTCGCGGATCAGGTACAGCGCCATCTCCACGGTCAGGTGCTCGCGCGCGTGCTGGTGGTGGGTGAACAGCACCTCGGGCTCGGACTCGTCCGTCGCCACGTTGTCGCTGATCTTGATCGCGACGATGTCCCGGCCCTGGTACGACTTCCCGATCACGCGCCTGCTCATGATGTTCGGGTAGGCCGAGAGGCGCGTGGTGATCTCCGAGTTCATCTCGGCGTAGTTGTGGTAACGCGAGTCGGCCGAGGGGAAGTCGAGGAGCCGTACGTCGTCCTCGCCGTTCGACCGGTCCGGCACCGCGCCCGACGGGGTGACGTCGTACCCGAGTTGCTTCAGCTTCTTGACCTGGTCGGCGCGGCCGGAGATGTAGACGGAGTGGTCGTCGGCGTCGTCCACGGTCACGCCGGATTGCTGGAGTGCCGTACGGGACGCGGAGTCGGAGTGCAGGTGCACCTCGTACTGGCGGATGTCGTCGGCCGAGGGGGCCGCCTTCCGGGCGCTGTCGGCGTTCGCGGACAGCGGGGCCGCGAGGGCGAGGGCGAGAACGGCGGCGAGAGCGGCGTACCGTCTGCCGCCGCGGGTGCCCGAGCCTCGTGTGCGAAGTCGCATGAAGTCTCCTGGTTTCTCCGGGAATTCCGGGATCTCCGGAAGTGGGGAGTGGAGCGGGGGGGGGGGGGTGGTTCAGCGACGAGCTGGTGCGGGTGTGCCGCTCATCGTCCGTGCGTGGCATGAGCAGGTCAAGAGTGAATAAAGACGCGATGGCGCGAACTGTTCGGCGCGAAAAGCCGTGCAGTGTACGCGGATTGCCGTCCGGTGGGGCGGACCCCGGTGAAGTGCACTCGCGGGTGTGACCGTCGCGTGCATATATGCCGGGCTTCGGGACAAGGTGAGGCATCACCGAAACCCCCAGAGGACTGGCTGATCATGGGCGGATCAGCGCCACGACGGGACTGTCACCTGCCGGTCGAGACGACCAGCTTCGTCGACCGGCGCCGTGAACAGGCCGACGGCCGCGAGCTGTTGGCCCGAGCACGGCTGGTCACACTGACCGGGCCCGGCGGCGTCGGCAAGACCCGCCTCGCCGCACGCATCGCGGCCCGCGTCGAGCGCGCCTTCCCGGACGGTGTGCGCTTCGTGCACCTGGCCGGCCTCGACGACCCCGCGCTCGTCCCGCTCGCCGCCGCCGACGCCCTCGGCCTGCACGACCACTCCGCCCGACCACCGCTGAACGCCCTCGTCGAACACGTACGGGACCGGCGCCTCCTCCTCGTCGTCGACAACTGCGAACACCTCCTGCCCGCCTGCGCCGACCTCGCCGCCGCCCTCCTGCGCGGCACCCCCGGCGTCCGCGTCCTCGCCACCAGCCGGCACCGCCTCGGCCTCACCGAGGAACACCTGCTGGAGGTCAGACCGTTGCCCGTCCCCGACCCCGACGGCGACCTCTCCGCCGCCGACGGCTACCCGGCCCTCGCCCTCTTCGCCGACCGCGCCGCCGCCGTCGCCCCTGGCTTCCGGCTCACCGCCGCCAACCGGGCCGCCGTGGCCCGCCTGTGCCGCCGCCTCGACGGCCTCCCGCTCGCCATCGAACTCGCCGCCGTCCGCATGCGCGTCCTCAGCGTCGAACAGCTCCTGGAACGCCTCGACGACCGCTACCGCCTCCTGTCCGCCGGCAGCCCCGCCGTCCTGCCCCGTCACCAGACACTGCGTGCGGCGATCGACTGGAGCCACGAACTGTGCACCGAACGGGAGCAGTTGGTCTGGGCCCGGCTGTCGGTCTGCGCCGGCGGCTTCGACCTGGAGACGGCCGAGGTGGTCTGCGCCGACGGCGAGCGGATCCGGTCGTACGACGTCCTCGAAGCGGTCGCGGGCCTCGTCGACAAGTCCGTACTGTGCCGCGAGCCCGGCCCGGACGGCGTGCGCTACCGCCTCCTGGACACCCTGCGCCACTACGGTCTGGACGAACTACGGCAGTCGGCCGGCGAGGAGCCCGCCACCCGCCTCCGCCACCGGGACCGCATGCAGGCCGTCGCCGCCGCCTGCGAGCGGGCGTGGTTCGGTCCCGGCCAACGGGATGTCGTCGCCCGGCTCCGCGCCGACCAGGACAACCTGCGGGCGGCGCTGGAGCACAGCCTCACGGCGCCGGGGGAGGCGCTCGCCGGACTCCGGCTCGCCGGCACCCTCTGGTTCTACTGGCACGCCTGCGGCGCCCCCCGCGAGGGCCGCTACTGGCTCGATCGCGCCCTCGACGCCAACCCCGAGCCCACCCGCGAACGGGCCCGTGGCCTGTGGGTCGCCGGACTGCTCGCCGGGTGCCCCGAAGACCTCACCCGGGGCCTGCGCAGAGCCGAGGAGGCGCACGCCCTGGCGGGCAGCCTCGGTGACGGCGCCGAGGCCGCCCACGCCGACTACGTCATCGGCGTCATCCGGCTCTTCAGCGGAGACCTCCCCGCCGCCCTGGCCCACTTCGAGGCCTGCGTCGCCCGTGGCCGCGTCGCCGGTCAGCACCTCAGCCTCGTCGGCCTCGACCAGGTCGAACTCGCCTGCGCCCTCGGCTTCCTGGGACAGGCGGACCGTGCGGTCGTGGTCTGTCACCGGGCCCTTCGACTCTGCGAGGAACACGGCGAGGAGTGGGTGCGCTCCTACGTCCTGCGGATACTCGCCCTCGCTCACACCGTGAAGCGCGACTGGCCACGCGCCGAACGGCACGCCCGCGAGGCCCTCCGCCTCAAACTCGCCGTCCACGACGTCATCGGCATCGCCCTCACCCTCGACCTGGCCGCCCTCATCGCCACGCAGGGCGGCGCCCACGAACGCGCGGCCGTCCTCCTCGGCGGCGCCGACCGCGTCTGGACCGCCGTCGACCGCGACCGCTGGGGCGCCCAGACCCTGATCACCACCCGCCTCGACAGCGAACGCCGTGCCCTCGACGCGATCGGCCGGTCCCCCTTCCGACAGGCCTACGACCGCGGCGCCGGCCTCGACCTCGCCGAGATCGTCGGCTACGCCCTCCAGGAACCCGGCCTCCCCGCACACCCGCCCGCCACACCACCGTCGAACGGCGCCCCCGAAATCCGCCTCACCCGCCGCGAGACCCAGGTCGCCGAACTCGTCGCCGAAGGACTCGCCAACCAGCAGATCGCCGACCGCCTGGTGATCGCCCGCCGCACCGCCGAAGGCCATGTGGAACGCATCCTCAGCAAACTCGGCTTCAACAACCGCAGCCAGATCGCCACCTGGGTCACAGCCCAACGCTGACGACCCACGCCGTCACCCCGAGCGCCCTCGGCGCGGCACGGGTGGGAGTGGCGGCACCCCGTCAGCGGGATGCCGTCGCGCCCCCGGGGCCGTGCGCGCCGCGCAGATCGCCGGCGCGGCATGGGTGGGCGTGGCGGCCCCCCCGTCAGCGGGATGCCGTCGGCCCGAGCGCCGCCGGGGTTGTGCGCGCCGCGCAGATCGCCGGCGCGGCCATGCCGCCGAAGTCGTACCCGCAGAACCGCCGGCGCGGCCATGCCGCCGTAGCTGCGGGCAGTCGTGCCGCTGGGGCGGCACGGGTGGGCGCAGCGGCACCCCGTCAGCGCCGGACTGCGCCACCCACCCCCCCAGCCCCCACCCACCGCACCCGTCACACCAACCGCACGAAAGGGAAGGACCCCCGTGACCCACCAACGCACCCCCACCCCCACCACGAGCCCCTTCGACCACCGCATGACCGCCTTCGGTGCCGACGACGATTTCCTCGCCACCGCCCTCCCCTTCCTCGCAGAAGGCCTCGCCGCGACCGACGAACCCCCACCCGTCGCCATCGTCGCCCCCGACAAACTGAGCCTCCTGCACGACGCCCTCGGCAGTGACGCCGCGAACGTCGGCCTCATCCCGCACACCGACTGGTACACGGGATCGGCAGCCAACGCCGTCGCGCAGGGCGCCGGTTACCTCGCCGCACACGCCGGCCCCGGCGGCCGCGTCCACCTCCTCATGGAACCCGTGTGGAACGGCCGGGCCGGCCGCTCCCCGCGCGAGACCGCCGAGTGGATCCGGTACGAGGCCCTCGCCAACCTCCTCTTCGCCCCGTTCGCGACCACCGCCCTGTGCGCCTACGACACCCGCACCGCTGGCCCCGCCATCGTCGGCGCGGCCCGCCGGGCCCACCCCGACACCGGCGCCTACGAGGACCCGGCACGCATCGCCGCCGAGCTGGACGCCGTACCACTGCCGCCGCCCCCGGCCGACGCGGAGCCGCTCGCGCGGCCGGACGCCGAAGTCGTACGGCAGCGGGCGCGGGCGCGTGGACTGGCCGTCGCGGACGCGGAGTTGTTCGCCGAGTCGGTCACCGCCGCGGCGGCCGCCGTCGGCTCGGTCACCGCCACCCTCCTGTGGGGCGAGGCCCCGTCCTGCGTGTGCGAACTGCGATCCGCCCGCCGCGTCGACGACCCCCTCGCCGGCTTCGTCCCGCCACCCACCGGCGAGCTCGAACCCGCGCAGGGACTGTGGTTCGCCCGCCAGGTGTGCGCCTACGTGGACGTCCGCGACGAGGATGCCGGGACGACGGTCCGCCTTCAGTACGCGTAGCCACACGGCCGTAGCAGCCGTAGCAGCCGTACCAGCCGTACCAGCCGTACCAGCCGTAGCAGCCGTACCAGCCGAAGTAGCTGTAGCAGCCGAAGCAGCCGTAGTAGCTGTAGCACCGTAGTAATTGTGGCCGCCGTCACAGGTACGCAATCGGGTAGTCCTCCCCGTCTCCCGGCCGGCCGGGGAGGACACCCTGAAAGCATGCTGCAACTCTCCGGGGGAGCCCTCCCGGACCCCGACCCCAGATACGGCGCCTACCCCCAACCCCCCCTGGGAGCAGGTCATCTGAGCGTCGAGTACGACCCCCGCCCCACCGCCGTCCGCGAGGCCCGCGCCGAGGTCCGCAGGCAGCTGGAGGGATGGGGCCTGGCGGACCGGGAGGAGGTGCTGGACGCGGCGGAGCTCCTGGTGAGCGAACTGGCCACCAACGCCCTGCTGCACTCCGCGAGCCGCTTCCGGCTCACGCTGACCGCCGCCCACGGAGTGCTGCGCTGCGAGGTCGCCGACTTCGGCCGCCGCACTCCGCAGGTGCTCGCCGCGGGCGCCTCGGAAAGCGGCCGAGGAATGTTCCTGGTGAATGCGCTCGCCCTGCGCTGGGGCTGCCACCAGGACGGGCCGGGCAAGACCGTCTGGTTCGAGCTCGGCACGTGCGGGTCCGACGGCTGCGGTCGGCGACAGCCGTAGCACTCGCGAGTTCCGGACGCCCCGGAGTTCAGGAGGCCCGGGACGACCGTGCCGGGCTGCCCGCCCCGGAACCACAGCCCCGGCCTCCAGTGGCACGCCCAGCCGCCGGCGCCCGCCCTCCTGAACACCCGCTTTCCTTCACCGCACGCCCCCTTGTGCCCTCGCCCGCTTTACGCTTTCTTGATCGGCATGGCGGACACCACGGACAACACAACGACAGGGAAAGCCACCTCAGGACCCCGCAAGTCCAGTTGGAAGTACATCGGCCCCGGAATCGTCGTCGCCGCGACCGGCGTCGGCGCCGGCGACCTCGTCGCCACGCTCATCGCGGGCAGCAACTTCGGGTACACCCTTCTGTGGGCCGCCGTCATCGGCTGCCTGGTCAAGATCTCCCTCGCCGAGGCGGCGGGCCGCTGGCACCTGTCCACCGGCCGTACCCTCTTCGACGGCTGGGCGAGCCTCGGCCGCTGGACGACATGGTTCTTCGTCGCCTACGTCGTGATCTGGGGCTTCGTGTACGGCGCGGCGGCGATGTCGTCCAGCGCCCTCCCGCTCCAGGCGCTGTTCCCCGACGTGATGGACCTCAAGTGGTGGGGCGTCGCGTGCGGCCTGGTCGGCCTCGTGTTCGTCTGGTTCAACAAGTACGACGTCTTCGAGAAGGTCATGACGGTCCTGGTGGGCGTCATGTTCGTGGTGACGGTCTACCTGGCGATCCGCGTCACCCCGAACCTGGGCCACGCCTTCGCCGGCCTCCTGCCGGTCCTCCCCGACGAGAAGGACTCCATCCTCAACACCCTCGGCCTGATCGGCGGCGTCGGCGGCACCATCACGCTGGCCGCGTACGGCTACTGGGTCAACGCCAAGGGCTGGACCAACACGGGCTGGATGAAGGTGATGCGCCTGGACAACCGCGTCGCCTACGCCACCACCGGCATCTTCGTCGTCTCGATGCTCTTCGTGGGAGCGGAGCTCCTCCACTCGGCCAATGTCGCCATCGCGAGCGGCGACAAGGGCCTGATCCAGCTCAGCGACATCCTGGAGGACAAGTACGGCACGGCGACCGCCAAGTTCTTCCTGATCGGCTTCTTCGCCACCTCCTTCACCTCCCTGATCGGCGTATGGCACGGCGTGAGCCTGATGTTCGCGGACTTCGTGGCCCGCTACCGCTCCGACAGGGCGGCGGCGGCATCCGGCGACGAGGGGACGTCGGGCGAGGCGGCCGCCTCCGGGGAGAAGGTCGCGTCGGGCGAGCGCGAGAAGTCCTGGCCCTTCCGCGCGTACCTGCTCTGGCTGACGTTCCCGCCGATCGTGCTGCTCTTCCAGGGCCAGCCGTTCCGCCTGATCATCCTCTACGGCGTGCTCGGCGCCGCCTTCCTCCCCTTCCTGGCGGGCACGCTGATCTGGCTGCTGAACTCGGCCCGCACCCCGCGGGAGTGGCGCAACGGCCCCGTGAGCAACGGCATGCTGGCGATCGCCGGCCTGCTGTTCCTGGTCCTGTGCGTGAAGCAGGTCTGGGACCAGCCGTGGTCGGAGTTCTTCTAGCGGCTAGCGGAGCGCGTTCCACTTCGGGCTGAGGGCGATGGCCCTCAGCTGCGCGATCGTGAGGGCGGGCGTCGCGCGGGTCGCGTCGCTGTTCTGGTCGCCGGCGTTGAAGGCGCTGATCACGACCCGCCTGCCGTCCGCCCTCATGGTGTCGGCGGTCCACATGACGACCCCCGACCCGGCCTTCTCGCCGGGCCCCTGCCGGATGGTCACGCGGGTGCCGTTCGGCAGTGTCTCGGAGCCGGAGCCGTAGAGGTCGCCCGAGACGTCCCGCATGTCGGGCTGGACGTTGATCTGGACGAAGCTCCTGCCCTTGCCGTCGTCGACGACGAGGTAGGCGTACTCGGTGTCCTGACCGCCCTTGGCGACCACCTTGACGCCCTTGGGAAGCAGGCCGGTGAGGGTCTGGCTGATGGCGTCGCCGTCGACACTCGCCGGAGCGGCCACGGGCGCCGAGGGCTCGGGCTTCGCCGCGTCCTCGGGCATGGCGTCGACGGCCTGCCGCCACACCCCGGCCGACGCCAGCTCCGTCAACTGGGCCTTCGACAACGGCGGGTTCGGCCTGCTGATCGGCGCGTCCTTCTCGGCCGCGGAGTTCCACTCGCTCACCGTGACGTACTGCCCGTCAGGCGTCACCAGGTCCGCGGTCCACAGCTTGGTGTCGACCCGCCGGTCGGAATACTCGTACCCCTGGAAGATCTTGAGCAGCGACCCGTCCGCCAGCCTGCTGGAACTGCAGCTGTCGTACGGAACCTGCTCCTTGTCCGGGCACTCGGCCACCTCACGGGCTCGATCGCTCCCGGGCTCGATCCGGTCCAGGCCGAGAGACACGCTCGCGGCGCCCTTGCCGTCGTCGAACACGACACGTGCGTACGGCGGCAGATCCTCGTTCGTGCCGCGTGCGTCCGACTCGCCGAACTGGCCCTCGGGAAGCAGCTCCTGGAGCGTACGGATCATGTCGGCCCGGGACATGGGCCGGGGCGTGGCGGTGGGGCTCGCGGTGGCGGTGGGCCCGGTGGCGACGGAGCGCTGTTCCTGTTCCTGGGAGCCTTCACCGGGCAGGAGCATCAGCCCGCCCACGCCGACGAGCGTGAGACTCGCCGCCCCGCCCACGACCGCGGCCCGGCGGCGCAGCCGCAGCCGCCGGCCGCGCGCATGCCCGGCGGCGGCGAGCGCGGCGCCGTCGGGGTGGAAGGTGTGTCCGACCTGACGCAGCGCGGTGCCGAGCCGGTCCTCGAAGGGGTCGCTGTGCTGTTCGACGGGCATGGCAAACCACCGTTTCGGCGTGGTTGGAGGTGTGGGTAGGTCTCGGTAGGTCTTGTGGATCCGCGTGTCAGGGTCTGACGTACTCGGCGAGGTCCTCGCCGAGCAGCTCACGCAGTCTCCCCAGAGCCCGGGTGCAACGGGTCCGTACGGCGGCCGAGCTGGCGTTCATCGCGTCGGCGGTCTCCTCTATCGACCGGTCCTCCCAGTAGCGCAGGACGACCACCGCCCGGTCCTTGGCGGGCAGCCGCGCCAGCGCCTCCAGCAGCGTCAGCCGCAGCGAGACGTCCCCGGGAGCACCGTCGGGCCGGTCGGGCAGCACGTCGGTGGCCCGCTCGGTACTGCTGCGGCGCCGCTGGTGGGTGAGGAAGGTACGGGTGAGGACGGTCTGCGCGTACCCGGCGGGGTTGCCGACGCGGGCCACCCGGTGCCAGCTGATGTAGAGCCGCCCCAGGGTCTCCTGCACCAGGTCCTCGGCAAGATACGTGTCCCCCGCGGTGAGCAGACACGCGGACCGGTACAGATGCGCCGCACGCGCCGCGGCGAACTCCGCGTACTGATCCGCCAGGACCTTCCTCATGTGCTCCCCCTGCTCCGTGCCCCGACCCTGCCCTCACCTCATTGACGCGGTGGACCCCGCGAAATGTTTCATGCCGCCCTTCGGGCCTGCTCGGCGGCAGCGTCTGTGGGGGCATGGGGGCATCGACGGGTAGGTTGCCGGGGACCCCACGGTGAGGCGCGAGGAGTACACGGACCATGAACGACGCGGCGTACGGCCCCCAGCCTCCCTACGGCCCCCAGCCTCCCTACGGCCCCCAGCCGCCGTACGGCCATCAGCCCCCGCAGCCGCCCGCACCCCCGGGCTTCGGCCCACCGCCACCGCAGTACGGGTACGCGCCGCCGCCCCAGCCCACCCCCACCGGCCCGGAGTTCCTCGCGGTCCATCGCCACAGCTCGATCGCGGTCGACGCGTCGGGTGTCTACCTCGAGATCAACGGCCACGAGGCCGAATTCCCCTGGCCCGAGATCCGCAGCGTCCACTACAAGGCGAGCCCCTCCGGCAAGTCCCTCATGATGGCCGTCGTCCACCTCGACGGCACGATGTACGAGTGCGTCGTGGACGCGAAGCCGAGGGAGCTGTTGGGGGAGTGGTTCGCGCAGTTGGCGGCGGTGCTGGGGTATTACCGGCCGATGGGGTAGGCCGCCGGGGCGGGCGGGTGCAGCGCCACGGCCTGCGACACCGCCGCCGCGCAGCCCTCCGCGTCGTGGCCTGCGTCTGCCGTGCCTGTGAAGGGACGGGACTGGGGCTTCGGCGAAGCACGCGAACCCGGCGGCGGAACGCGCATGTGGGCGACCCTGCCGAGGACGAGCGCCGCGTCGTACGGACGGGCTACCGGAAGGGGATGTTGAGCCAGGGGCTCCCGGGGTCGGACATCAGGATGCGGTGAGCGCTGACCATGTCCTGATACCAGCTTCCGAACTCCTCGTCGTCGAAGTGGAGGCACCGCCCGAGGATGTATCCGGCGGAGAATTCCTGCCACGACCTGTACGACCGTGCCGCAGTCCGACCGGCCTTGATGACGACGGCCTCGGCCTCCTCCAAGCTCCCGAACCGGGCGCCGAGCCCCCACCGGGCCATCTTGGAGGCCCGCCCGAGGTCCCACGCGTCGACAGAGCTGACGTACCGGCCCTCGTCCAGCACCCCGTCCGCACGCATCCGTGCCTCATACCGGGTGACACGCCCGATGAGCCGCTGCACGCCCTCGATGCGGGCCTCCGTCTCCGCTGCGGGAAGCGGATCGACCTGGGTGACACCATCGGCGGTGACCACGGTCGAGCCGGCGTCCCTGCCGCGAATGACGTTGGCGGCGGCCTGACGCCAATACCCGACGTCGACGTGTCCACCGAAGTCGCGCGCGATGGTCCGGCGCAGGGTGAGCGCGAACTCCCATACAGAGCTGTGTGATGCACAGTCAATGAGCCTCCGCAGGGCGGAAAGCCATTCATCCCGATCGGTGATGCCCCACCACTCGCGGAGTCGCTTGCGCTCGTTGGGATAGCCGGTGCCGTGCCAGGCCATGGCGTTCCACCAGGAACCGTTGGTGACACAAAGGAGGGCGCCGCAGGCAAGGCCGTGGGCGACGGGGCCGTGCAGCGGACCGCCGACGCTGAGCGTGCGCAGACGCAAGGAGGGTTCTGGATCGCCTTCACTTCGTGAGTACTGTGCCCAGGCTGCGGACTGCGGCGGCGCGGCGGGGAGGAACGCCTCGCACGGGCTGCCGGGATTGATCACGATCACCGGCGGATCGGTCGGCAGCCACACCCGGGCGAACCACTTGAGGGTGTTCCAGTTGAAAACCCGGTTCGGCTCCGGTGCGGGAAGCATTCCCGCGGTGTAGACGGCCCAGATCGGACCGCCGGCTCGCGGATCATGCCCGAACACCGGGTACGTCCCACTTGCTCCGGCATCCACCTTGTCCCGCCACACCTCGAAGAACAGCCGGTTCTCCGCGAGGGTGGCGAAGTACGCCGCCCAGTCCCCACGCGACTTGGCGTCGAGCAGCGTCTGCTCGACGTCGCTCGGTGCGGTCCAGGCCGGTGATATCGGAGGTCCGAAACCTGGAGGTGGAGGGCCGAAAGACATAGGAACATCCTCAGGAATCTGTGCCGAATTCTGCGTCCAGACGTTCGCGCCAGTCTTCATGCTCCAGCCCAGAATTCGTCAAAATATCTCGAATGTCCTCGCGGGCGATTTGTGCCGCCAGCAAGAACCTGTCCACTTTGCCCTGACCGTGAATTAGTGTGGCTGCTGCGATCCTTTCCGCGCCACCAACTCCTCTATCGTAATCGTTTACGATCTCGAAAAGGATTTCTTCGACGGCTTGTCGATCTTCACCGGTGTAATCCTGGGCGATTCGCCGTTTAATGCGAGGGGTTAGTTCCACTCTTCATCCTTTGTCTTGCTGCTGCTAGTGATCAGGGGAGAGTAGGTAGTCTCCGGAGCGAACGTATCCGGCGCTTTCGAGTTGATCAAGTTCACGCTTGAAGGGCCTCGGCGATCCGACTTCGTTATATAGATTTTCGGGCGTCGCATTGGAAGCTACGTAGACATCCCTGCCTTCGGTGATAATCTTTTGCACCCACTCGTAGTTGAGTTTTCGGCTGTAAAGCTCATCCGGCACGTTGAGAACATCATGCCCCTCCCAATCGATGGCCGCTCCAGTATCGGGTCGCCTTCCGATTACGGCAATTGGGCCATTCTTGGTAGATGGCTCCCTCTGGGCGGTATCAGGCGGGCAGTCGCCGGGAGCGAGTCCCAGATGATCTGTGGCCACCTGCGGATTGTGGATATAGGTAGCCGGATTGGGTGCGGGGGCGAGGCCGAGGGGGTCGGGGGTTAGGTAGCGGGCGGTTTCGGGGTCGTAGTGGCGGAAGTAGTTGTAGTGGAGGCCGGTTTCGGGGTCGTAGTACTGGCCGGGGAAGCGCAAAGGCGTGTAGGCCGTGCTGTTGGCCGACCAGGCGGTCGTGCCCCACAGAGTGCTGCGAGTGTGCCAGGTGATCTCGCCTTGTTCGTCGATGAGTTCACTTGGGGTCCCGACGAGGTCGGTGACGATGGCGAAGAAGCGGGAGTCGATCACTTCTTGCGGGGCGTCGGCGGCTGTGATGCGTTCGGTCTGGGCGATGGGGCGCGGGCCCTGGTGGTCCCAGGTGAGGGTGACCGGGTTCGGTAGTTGCCGGGACGTCGTCGTCTGTTCGCACAGGGTCGTGCCGTCCCAGGTGAAGTCCACGCGCTCGGCGACGGTTTCGCCGTCGGCGGCCAGGCGGAGTTTGGCCGTGCGGCGGCTGAGGGGGTCGTAGGTGTAGCGCCAGCGGGTGCCGTCCGGGGTCGTCACCGAGGTGAGGCGGTCCTCGGCGTCCCACTCGTACCGCCAGGTGTCCGGCTTGCGGGACAGGCGGGTCTTCTGGCGCAGGGTGATGCGGCCGAGGGAATCGTGTTCGTAGCGGACGTGGCCCGCTCGGGTGATGCGGGTTCCCGAGTATTCGCGCGTGCCGGTCGCCTCCGCGCCGGGGTGAGCCTCCGGCCAGGATGCCGAGGTCTGGTTGCCCGCGGCGTCGTAGGCGTATGTCTCCGTCCAGTTCGCGGCGTGCACGGCCGTCACCCGGCCCACCGCGTCGAGGTCGAAGCGGCGTGTGCCGGAGAGTTGGTCGTCGATGCCGGTCAGGTTGCCGTCGGCACGGTAGGTGTAGGTGCGGGACTGGACGGTACGACCGATCGCGCCCGTCACCGACTGGGTCGTCAGGCGGCCGAGTTCGTCGAAGCCGTGCTCCAGGGTGACGGTCTCGCCGATGTGGCGGGACAGTTCGCGGCCGGCCACGTCGTAGGTGAAGTCGATGGGGCGGCCGGAGGCCACCATGCCGGTGCGGCGGCCCGCCTCGTCGTACGACCATGTCGTCGCCGCACCGGTCGGTGTTCTACGGCCTGTTCGGCGGCCCAACTCGTCGTACGTGAACGTCAGTTCACGCCCGTCGACGGTCTCTGACCGTACCCGTCCGTAACGGTCCCGCAGCAACGTCAGCGTCGTACCGTCCGGGCCGGTCGCCCGGGCGAGTCGGTCGGTCATGTCGTACGCGTACGTCGTCACCTGGCCGGCCGCGTCCTTGCGTATCACCCGGCCCAACTCGTCGCGTTCGAAGGTCACGACCTCGTCGAGCGCGTTGGTGCGGGAAGCCAGGCGGTCCGCCGCGTCGTACGTGTACGTGAGTGTGCGGTCGTCGAAGTCCGTCTCCGTGACCAGACGTCCGGCCGCGTCGTAGTCGTACGTCCAGGTCAGGCCCTGCGGGTTGGTGACCTTCGTCAGCCGCAGTTCCAGGTCGTGGTCGAACTCGTAGCGCACGCCGTCCGGGCCCGTGCGGGCCGTCAGCAGGTCGAAGTGGGTGTACTCGAAGGTCGAGACCGCGCCCATCGGGTCCGTGTGGCTGGTGCAGTTGTCCTCGCCGTCGTAGGTCCAGGTCTCGGTCGTGCCGTCCGGTGCCGTGCGGCGGGAGAGGTGGCCTTCGGTCGTCCACTCCAGGCGGGTCACCGCACCCGTCGGGTCCGTGATCGCGACGGGGCGGCCGAAGTCGTCGCGTTCGTAGCGCGTGACCGCGCCCAGTGGGTTGGTGATCTGGAGGGGGAGGCCTGCGCGATCGCATACGACGGTTGTCGTGTGGCCCAGTGGGTCGGTCACCGAGGTCAGGTGGCCCGCCTCGTTGTAGGTGAACTGCGTGGTCTGGCCGGAGGGGCTGGTCACCGAGGTGCGGTTGCCGCGTTCGTCGTAGGTCTGGCGGACGACCGTCCCGTCCGTCCTCACCACCTTCACCGGCAGGCCGAGCTCGTTGTACTCGGCCCTCGCCTCGCGTCCGTCGGGGCGGGTCAGGGCGAGGAGGTTGCCTGTCTCGTCGTAGCGGAACGTGGTCCGGTGGCCCAGGGGGTCGGTTCGGGACAGCAGGCGGTTGTAGCGGTCGCGTTCGAAGCGGAACACCGCGCCGAACGGGTCGGACTCGGAGACGACCTGGCAGGCGTCGTTGACGACATAGCGGTGGGTGTGGCCTGCGGCCGTGGTCGCGGTGGTCACACGCAGACCGGTGTCCGGGTCCGTCTCGTCGTAGGAGAGGCGCAGGGCCATGTGACCGTGTGTGCCGCCCTCGGCGACGCAGCGGTCCTGGTCGTCGTACTCGTAGGTGTAGGTCCGGTCGTTCGTGTCGGTCCAGGAGGTGACGCGGCCCGCCTCGTCGTACGTGAAACGCAGCGGCAGGCCCGAGGAGTTGACGACCTCGGTCAGGTTGCCGTCCGTGTAGCCGTAGCGCATCAGCACCTGGTCGGCCGCCGACAGGCGCAGGGCCGTGACCCTGCCCTCCTCCGTGGAGACCCGTACGTCGTAGCCGGCGCTGGAGACGATCCCGAGCGGGGTGCCCTGGGCGTCGTACTCGAAGGTGATCCAGTTGCCGTTGCGGTCGTCGATCTGTTCCAGGACCGCGAGGCCGGCGCCGCGGTCGGCGAAGTGCCACACGCGGCGCGTCTGCGGGTCGGTGACCGTGTAGCCGCCGTCCTCCCGGTCCAACGGCCGGCGCGGGCCGTGACTGGGGAGCGTGGGCAGGCCGGGTGCCGGGTGCGGATAGGCGAGGAGCAGCCCGTCCTCGGTGACGAGAACGACGCCCTCGGAGTCGATTTCGAGGCGCTGGTCGAGCGTCGACGTCCAGGAGGGGCCGAACCAGCGGCCGTGATGGCAACCCGATTCCACGCGGCGGCTGAAGACGAGAGGGAGAGCACCCGGCAGCGTCACGTCCGTCTGCGGCAGATACATCTTTCCGGTGGTGAGGTCCACCGGGTCCGTGAGGTCCGTCTCGACCTGTTCGCCGGGGTTGGTGGTGTCGTACTGTTCAGGGCGGGTTCTGGCCGTGTCCGTTGCGGAGTTGTCGGCGACCCCCTTCGCGTCATTGCGCGCTGTCCGCTCCGCCGCCTGTTCCAGCCCCTCCCTGACCGTGCTCCGCAGCCCGCCCCGCCCCAGCCCGGCCCCCTTGGTGCCGATCGCTTCGGGTACCAGCCGGCCGCCGAACTCCAGCGGGTCCTTCTTGAACTCCTCCCACGACGACTTCACCGCGCGTTCCGGGTGCGCGGCCGTGGAGACGAGGCCCGACAACGTCATGCTGACGTTCTGGGCGAAGGCGGCCGGGTGGGTGAGGTTGTACGGGTCTATCGGATTCAGGCCGCGGCTGAAGTTGATCAGGCCGGCGGTGCCCTTGGCCACGCCGCCCACGAAATGGTTGAGCTCGGTCTGGGCGGCGCCGAGGCCGTCGTCCCAGTCGGACTTCAGACGGTCGAGCGGCGGTGGCTCGGCGGGTGCATGGGCGCGGGCGGCGCGGACGGATGACGCGGCGGTGCCGGCGGCGTCGTTGCGCTGGCGGCGGGCCTCGCTGAGGATCTCCTTGGCGCGCGCGACGGCAGCCTTGTCATCGGCGTCCTTGCCGGCCTGGTAGAGGTTGATGGCGTCCCTGGCCTGCCCCTGCGCCCACTCGACGGTGTCCGCGTACGCCGTCAGTGCCCTGGCCGCCCTGTCGCAGGCGTCCGCCGCGTGCAGCCACTTGACCGGGTGCATGGCGAACTTCTCGCGGAAGGTCTCGGCGGCCTCGCCCTTCCAGGTCGAGGAGTCCAGCTTCCGCATGCCCTGACCCACGGTGTCGAAGGCGGTGCGGAAGTCCGTCAGGTGGGCGGCAGTCTTCCTGATGTCGGCAGGGTCGCCGTGGATCAGCTGGGCGGGCTGATCCGTGTGGCCGAGCTGCTGCTCGTCCGGGGTGGCTCCGAGGTCGGAGGCGATGCTGTCACCGGCGGCGTCGACCTTGTCGGCCCAGTCGTGGGCGCCCATGTCGTCCAGGCGGTCACTGACGGCGTTCGCACCCTTGTCGACGCCCTCGCCCATAAGCTTCTTGCCCGCGTCGAGGCCGTCCTCCAGCTTGCCCACAGCGGAGTTGGCGAGGTCCCCGATTCCCATCAGCCGGCGTTCCCGCCCTGTTCGTCCTCGGTGTCGCTCACCTCGGTCACACCGCGCAGGTCTGCCGGATTCAGCCCCGGCGGCGCGATCGTGTGCGAGGTCATGACGTCCTGGTTGGTGTCTGTCCAGCCCTGTTTGCTGTTCTCCCACGCCTGGTCGAAGGAGTCCGCGCTGTAGTCGGGGTTCGCGAGCGCGGTGTTCTCGTTCAGCTCCTGCCAGCTCATCCGCGTGACGTCGTCCTCGGTGGCGTACGGATTGCCCGCCGCGGAGTTGGCGACGATCTTCATCGCACCTTCGACATACTGATCCGTCTCGTAGTACGTGCCCGCCGAAAGCCGCACACCCTCCGCGAAGTCGTTCCCCTCCGCGACCAGTGCCCGCACTCCCCACTCCCAGCGCTCGCAGAACGACTCGAAAGCCGACGCCACCTCCCCATGCCCCAACTTCAACCCCGACAGCTGCAGTTCCGAGAACCCACGGCCGACCCCGGCGAGACTGTCGATACCGAGCTCCCTGAGCTCCTCCAAAGTCAGCGTGATGCCCTTGGCGATCTCACCCAGCCCGACGGCCTGCAGATCCTTACCGCCCCCCGCCCCGCCCACGCCCCCGCTCACCGCGACCCCTTCGCGTACATCTCCGTCGTCTCCCCATCCACAGCCGCCGCGTCCGGCACGATCCCCACCACCGGCGGGAACAGCACACCCTCGCCCCCGCTCCCCACATCCAGCGCCACCCCGCACGGAACACCCACCGCCGGAACAGCCACATCGAGCAACCGCGCGCCCAGGACCCGGCGATACGCCCACTCCCGCGAACCGTCACCCCTCGCGATGGCGAATCGCGCCAACGCCGACTCGTCAGAGAAGGCGTAGATCCAACGGATTCCGCCCTGGTCCCCGGTCAGCGGAAACCCGTCCTCCGTGACCGGTACGAGCACAGCGGTACGACGGAACTCACCGAGCAGCGCGGTGAACTCGCGGCGCCCACGGGCCACTTCCGCTTCGGATCGCGAAGTGTCCGAACCCGCCTGCGAGGAGTCCGACTGCACACGACCCTCGCCTCTTACGCCTCGATCCGTCATCTCCACGTAGTCGGACAGGCGGGATCTGGGCACGTGCCCGGCTGCCGCGTCGCTTCCCCCTGGATCCGCCACGGCGGGATCATCACACCCGCATCTTGGGGGTCGCAACGCGGTCACACTGACGAGTGATCAGGATGGCCGGTAGTCGACCTCGCCGGTGGCGGGATGCCGGACTCGGCCGTCGGGCGGGGCAGTTGAGGGTGTCGGTAAGGTGCGTCACCGGCCATTGATCACCGACGGAGGCCCCGTGAACGTACCGCCACCCATGCCCCCTTTCCAGCAGCAGCCTCCTGCCCCGCACCCGGCGTACGCGCCTCCGACGCCGACGCAGCCCTACCCGTACGCCGGACCGGCGCCCGTGGGAGCCATGCCCGGGCCCGGCCTCGTGTGTGAGGTGTGCGGAGCTGCGCCGGCCGCGGCGGTGACCGTTCGTGGACATCAGGGCATGGTCGTGATCATGCGGTTCCTGCGGCGGGAGGGCCTCTTCTGTCGGACCTGCGGGACGGCTGTCTTCCGTCAGATGCAGGCGGACACCCTGGTGCAGGGCTGGTGGGGGCCACTGTCGGCGATCATTACGCCGTTCGTCCTGTTGCTGAACCTCAGTGCCCGGTCCACCTTGCGCGGCCTCCCCGAGCCCACCACCGGGAGCCGGCGCCCGCCGCTCGACCCGGGCAAACCGGTGCTGCGACGCCCTGCTGGCCTCGTCGTCGCCGTGCCGCTGGCCGCGCTCGGTCTGATCGTCATGGCCATTCCGGTGCTGCTGGTCATCGGGATGGTCGTCGGGGACGATCCGCCGGAGACACTCACGGTCGGTTCGTGCGCCCGCAACGACGGTTCCTGGAGTGCCCAGGACCTGAAGCCGGAGGCCTGCGGTTCGTCCGACGCGGAGTTCGAGGTGACGGAGCCCGGGGCGGAGGGGTGCGCGGCCGGGGACTATCTCGCCGACCTGGAGTACAGCGCGGATGGTGCGACGTCGCTGTGTCTGCATTACGTTGAGCGGTGAGGACGTCCTCGCACGTCGTAAGCTCCCCCGCTGATGGTCGACACAGCTCTTGGGGGACGTACGTGGAACGACCGGACGACCGCACCGCATCCGCCCTGCGCTTCGCCTCGGAACTCGTCGCCTGGGTGGCCACCCCCTGGGCCTTGGCCGCGTACTCGTGGGTGCTCGCTGCCCTGGCGGTGGTGGTGCTGATCGGTCTTCCGACCGTCTTCTCCACCCCGGGTGACAAGGCGCAGGTGATCGTCCCGGTCCCGGGCCCGGTCACCATCCTGCTCGTGGTGCTCCAGTTCGCCGCGGCCGTGATCTCCGCGTGGGTGGTGTGGCCCACCCTTGCGGCAGTCCTTGTGTCTCTCCTCGTCGCCGCGAGCCTCGTCGCGGAGCGCCGGCGTTGGCAGTGGCTGGTCTCCAGGGATCGACGCACCAGCTGAACAGGTCCGAGAAGTCACGCCCAGGGCCGACCGGCAGCACGGTCCGGCCGGCCCTGGGTGTCCCGCTCGTCAGCGTTCGTCACGGCAACGCGTGCACGTGCGCCCCCACCGCGTTGGACCACGCGTTCCCCGCAGCCGCGTCCCAGTTGGTCGACCAGGTCATCGCGCCCCGCAGGTCGGGGTAGGTGCGAGCCGGCTTGAAGGACCCGCAGCCCGTTCCCTTCGTCAGGCAGTCGAGCGCGTTGTTCACCACGGACGGGGACACGTACCCGCTTCCGGCGCCACTCGGCGAGGCCGGCAGTCCGAGGCCCACCTGTGACGGAGCCAGCCCGCCCTCCAGCTGAATGCAGGCCAGGGCCGTCAGGAAGTCCACCGAGCCCTGGCTGTACACCTTGCCGTCGCAGCCCAGCATGGAACCGCTGTTGTAGTACTGCATGTTGACGACCGTGAGGATGTCCTTCACGTTCAGGGCGGTCTGGAAGTACGCGTTGGACGTGGACTGCATGTCGATCGTCTGCGGGGCCATCGTCAGGACCAGGGAACTCCCCGCCTTCGCGGACAGTGCCCGCAGTGCCTGCGTCATGTACGTCGCGTTGAGCCCGTTCTCCAGGTCGATGTCGACGCCGTCGAAGCTGTACGTCTGCATGAGCGCGTACACCGAGTTCGCGAAGTTGGTCGCGGAGGCCGAGTCGTTCACCGACACCGCCCCACGCTCGCCGCCCACCGAGACGACGACCTTCTTCCCGGCGGCCTGCTTCGCCTTCACGTCCGCCTTGAACTGGTCGACGGTGTAGCCGCCCAGACCGGCGGAGTCGAGGGTGAAGGTCACCGCGCCCGGTGTCGTCGTGGCGTCCGCGAAGGCCACCGCGATGATGTCGTACGGGGACTGGACGGCGGAGAGCCTCTGGACCGTCGCGCCGTTGTTGAAGTTCTGCCAGTACCCGGTTACCGCGTGCTTCGGCAGCGAGACGTCACCACCGCCCGGAGAGGCCGTGGTCGTGCCGGTCACCGCCGCCGACTTCCCCGACTCTCCCGCCGCGTTGGTCGCCGTGACCTGGAAGGAGTACGACGTCGAAGCCGCGAGGCCCGTCACGGTCGCGGACGTTCCCGTCACGGCCGTCGCCTTCGTGCCGTTCCGGTAGACGTTGTAGCCGGTCGCGCCCGAGACGTTGCTCCACGACAGGGAGACCGACGACGCGGAGGTTCCCGACACCGACAGCCCGTTCGGCGCCCCCGGGACCGTGGGCGCCGGAACCCCGCCCCCGCCCCCGTCCGGCCCGAACACCGACACGTCGTCCGCGAAGTACGCCGCCTGCCCGTACCAGCCGTGCGTGTACACCGTCACCGCGGTCGTCGACGCGCCCGTCCTGAACGAGGTCGACAGCTGCCTCCAGGACGAGGAATCCGGCGTCCACGTCGACACGTCCGTCGTGCCCGTGCCCGTCGCGCCCAGGTACGCGTACCCGCCCCGCACCCACGCGCTCAGCGTGTACGTCGAGTTCGGCTTCACCGCCACCGTCTGGGTGCAGCGGGCGTTGTCCTGCCCGGCCGGCGTCGCCTTCAGCGCGGCCGAGCCGCCGTGCGCCGGCGCGGAGACCGTCGTACCGCTGCCCGTGGAGCAGGTCCAGTCGGTCAGTCCCGACTCGAAGCCGGCGTTCTTCACGTTGTTGACGTCCGCGGCGGACGCCGGGCCCGCGCCGGCCACCGCCAGCGCGAGGGCCAGGGCTCCGGCAAGGAGCAGGCGGGTCCGTCTGGGTATGCCTGGTACGGGGTCCACTGAAGCCTCCGGTGGGGGAGAGGGGCGGAGAGGGGCGGAGATTGACGACGGTGGCCACCGTTGGACGTACAAGTTGGTCCAGACCAATTCACCTGTCAAGAGGTCGAGAGCGGGAGAGGGTCTCATCGCCGGATCAACTCACCCTCGTAGCAAATGATCTCGTGGCACATGCACCCCATCTGGACTGAAATAGCCCCCTTTTGCACTCCCAACAGGACCAGGAAGTCACAGAAACGCTGTTCTCCGGTCACAGGGGCGTGGATACAGTGCTCAGGTAGTCACGCAGTGAAGTCGACTGGGTGCGCCGGGGTAGGGCCGGGCGGGCCGACAGGCATGGGATTCGGGGAGCTGCGCGTGCCAACTGCCATCGCCGTGACCAGTGCCGACATGGCGCTGCCACCGCAGGACGATCGGACCATGCCCGCCGTGGTCCTGTCGGGCCTGGACACCGAGCCGCTCGACCGGTCGCTGGCCGTCCTGCAGTCGCTGATCGACCAGAACGGGCACGTGATCGTCGTGTGCTCGCAAGCGGTCCCGGAGAAGACGGAACGGCGGCTGCACACCGTACGTTCCCTGCTGGAGAGCGACCGGATCGCCCTGTTCCGTCCCGAACTGCCACCACTCGGACTCGCCGTCCTGGCCCGCCAGTTGAGGCAGCTCGCCTCCTGCGACCTCAGCCCTGGCGTGCTCGCCTCGGCCGGCCGGCTGCTCACCCACTACATCCACGCCGGGGCGCTCCTCGGCTCCGTGGCCAAACTCGACCGCGTCCCCGTGGGCCTGAAGTCGCACGCGAAGTCCTGGGTGCCCGGCAGCCAGTTCGCGGTGCTCGCGCATCCGCAGCCGCAGCTGGAGCGGCTCGGGCCCGGGACCACCCTCGCGGGGCCGGAGTTCGCCACCTCCATGCTGGTGGCGAAGGGGCAGCTCCAGTCCGACTGGGTCACCGCCTCGCTGGCCAAGGCGTGGCAGGTGCAGGGGCTGCGCGAGAGTCCCCTGCCGACCGAGTCCACGCAGTGGTGGGGGACCGGCAGGCTGATCGAGTTCTGCACCTTCCTGCCCGATCTGTCGGTGCTTTACCAACTGGTCACCTCGGTACGGCAGAACACCTGTCACTGGTGCGGCATCGACGTCATCGGCGACCGCTGCGTCTTCTGCTCCGCCACAGCGCCCGTGTCACCTGTTCGCGAGAACCAACTGCCCGCCGGGTAACGCCTCACGGCAGACCCGCACCCCCCGACTCCGCTCGACCGAACCCCCAATGAGGTTGCACGGTTCATGAACTCCCGTCAGCGCCGCGGCGTGATACTCCTGCTTCTGTCGGTCCTGTGCGCCCTCGGCGCGTTCGCCGGCGTGCTGTCCGTCATCAACGACGTGAAGTCCAAGGTCGGACCCGAGGTCACGGCGTACCGGCTGAAGTCCGAGGTCAAGCCCTACACCAGCCTCTCCACGGGCCAGTTCGAGAAGACCGAGATGCCCGAGCGCTGGCTGCCGTCCACCGCGGTCACCGACCTCGCCCAGATCCGCGGCAAGATCGCCGTCACCACGTTGAAGGCCGGCTCCCTGCTGCAGAGCGACATGATCGTCGACCAGCCCGCTCTGCAGCCCGGGCAGCAGGAGGTCGCCATCATGATCGACGCGGCGACCGGGGTCGCGGGCAAGATCACGCCGGGTGCGACGGTCAACGTGTACGCCACGTTCGAGGGACAGCGGGAGGGCGACCCCGCCCAGTCCAAGATCATCGTGACCAACGCCAAGGTCCTTGACGTCGGCAAGCTGACCGCCCTCAAGCCCGACGAGAGCGACCGCGCCCGGCAGGAGACCGACGCCGTCCCGATCACCTTCGCGCTCACCACCGTCGACGCCCAGCGCATCACGTACGCCGAGTCGTTCGCCGAGGAGGTCCGGCTCGCGCTGGTCGCACCCGGCACCGACACCACCGTCCCGGAACAGGACCGCACCTACGAACTCGGCAAGGACAAGTGAGAGGCCGCCATGCCCACGAGGATCCTCCCCGCTGTCGGCGACGCGGACGCGGCCCGGTCCATCACCACCCTCCTCAGCCAGCTCCCCGACGCCGAGCCGGTGTCCCCGGTGGTCGACTCCACACAGCTCATCGACACCCTGGCCCGCCTCGCCGCCGAGTCGATCGACGAACTGCCCGAGGTGGTCGTCGTCCACGAGCGCATCGGCCCGGTTCCCGCCCTGGAGCTCATCCGTGAAGTCGCCCTCCGCTTCCCGGCCGTCGGCGTCATCCTCGTCACCTCCGACGCCAGCCCCGGCCTGTTCCAGGCGGCGATGGACTACGGCGCCCGCGGCCTGATCGCCCTGCCGCTGGGCTACGAGGAACTGGCCATCCGCGTGCAGGCGGTCGCCCAGTGGTCGGTGGGCGTACGGCGTCACCTGGGCGCCGGCGGCGACGTGTTCACCGGCGTCGGCGGGACCGTCGTCACGGTCAGCGGCGCCAAGGGGGGCGTCGGCACGACCCTCACCTCCATCCAGCTCGCCCTCGCCGCCCAGGCGTCCGGCCGCAGCACGGCCCTGGTCGACATGGACCTCCAGACCGGTGACATCGCCTCGTTCCTGGACGTCCAGTTCCGTCGCTCGGTCGTCGACCTGGCCGCCATCACCGACATCTCCCCGCGCGTCCTCGCCGACGCCGTCTTCCGCCACGACACGGGCCTCGCGCTGCTGCTCGCCCCCGGAGAGGGCGAACGCGGCGAGGAGGTCACCGACCGGGCCGCCCGCCAGATCGTCAGCGCCCTGCGCTCCCGCTACGACGTCGTCGTCGTCGACTGCGGCTCCCAGCTCGGCGGCGCGGGCGCGGCCGCCGTGGAGATGGCCGACACGGCGTTGCTGGTCACGACGCCGGACGTGGTCGCGGTCCGGGGCGCCAAGCGCACGGTACGGATGTGGGACCGGCTGCAGATCCGCAAGGCCGAGGAGACGACCGTCGTCGTGAACCGCCACACCCGCGGTACGGAGATCCAACCCCCGCTGATCCAGAAGATCACCGGCACCCCCGTCGCCGGCACCGCGATCCCGGCCAACTTCAAGGAACTGCAGAGCGCGGTGGACGCCGGCCGCCTCCACGAACTGGACAACAGGAGCACGGTGAAACAGGCCCTCTGGGGCCTCGCGGGCGAGCTCGGACTGGTCAAGGGGTCCGAGGCGCCCGGCCACCGCGCGGGCCGGCTTCGCGGCGGCGACCGGACGGCGATCGGCTTTCGGCGGCGCAGAGAGCTGGGGAGGTAGCGGTGCGCCTCGGGACGCGCCTCGGGATCCGCCAAGGGATGCGCGACGGATCGCACCGCCGCCGGCGCGGGGACGACGGCCAGGTCACCGTCGAGTTCCTCGGCATGACCCCGCTGATCATCCTCACGCTGGTGCTGATGTGGCAGTTCGTGCTGCTGGGATACACGTACACGCTCGCGGGGAATGCTGCGGACGAGGCGGTGCGGGCGGCGACGGCGGTGCCGGAGGGGGAGCGCCAGGGCGCGTGCGTGCAGGCGGGCATGGACAAGCTCCCGGACGCGTGGGGCGGCACGGTGGACTGCGGCACGGCCGGCGGCTACGTCACGGCCGACGTCACGCTCCAGGTCCCCGTCCTCTTCCCGGGCTCGATCGGCTTCCCGTTCGAGGTCAAGGGCCACGCGGGGGCCGTGGAGGAGGTGAAGGACTGAGATGTCGTACGACGGGAAAGGACGGGTCCGCAATGAACGTCTCCGCGACGGACGTCTCCGGAACGGGCGCCTCCGCGAGGGACGTCTTCGGGAGGGACGTCTCCGCGACGCACGGGTCCGTGAGGGGCGCCTCAGTGAGGGACGTCTTCGGGACGCACGGGTCCGTGAGGGGCGCCTCCGGAACGGACGCCTCAGCGAGGGACGCCTCCGCGACACACGGGTCCGTGACAGGCGCATCCGGAACGGACGTCTCCGCACCGGACGCCTCCGCACAGGCCGCGACCGGGGCCAGGTCGCCCTCGAATACCTCGGGTTCATCCCGATCCTGATCCTCGTGGCACTGGCCGGCGTCCAGATCGGGCTCATCGCCTACACCGCCCAGCAGGCCGGAACGGCGGCCAGGGCCGGAGCGCGCGCCGCCTCGCTCGACATGGGCGCCCAGGAAGGCTGCCAGAACGCGGTCAGCGGCTGGCTGGCGGACGGCACCGACTGCTCCGCAGCCTTCGGCGCCGACGAGGTCACCGTCACCGCCACCGTCGACATCCCGTCCGTCGTCCCCGGCTGGGACTTCGATCCCGCCCAGAAGACCGCCACCATGCCGGTCGACCACTGAGGAAGCACCCATGAGTCTGCGGTCACGCATCAACTCCCCCGAGGAGAACGGCAGCCGGGGCGAGGACGGCCACCTGGTCGCCTCCTACCGGGCCAAGCTGCTGGAGGAGATCGACCTCGCGGAGATGAGTTCGCTGGCGGCGGCCGAGCGCCGGGCCCGTCTCGAGCGGGTGCTCGGGCACATCATCAGCCGGGAGGGCCCGGTCCTGTCGACGGTGGAGCGCTCCCAGCTGATCCGCAGGGTGGTCGACGAGGCGCTGGGCCTCGGCATCCTGGAGCCGCTCCTCGAAGACGCGTCGATCACCGAGATCATGGTGAACGGCCCGGACTCGATCTTCGTCGAACGCGGCGGCCGGGTCGAGCAGTTGCCCCTGCGCTTCCCCTCCCACGACCAGCTGATGCAGACGATCGAGCGGATCGTCTCGACGGTCAACCGGCGGGTGGACGAGTCGAACCCCATGGTCGACGCCCGCCTCCCCTCCGGCGAGCGCGTGAACGTGATCATCCCGCCGCTGTCCCTCACCGGCGCCATCCTCACCATCCGCCGCTTCCCCCGTTCCTTCACGCTCCAGGAACTGGCGGGCTTCGGCTCCCTCGACGACCACATGCTGTATCTGCTGGCGGGGCTGGTGCAGGCGAGGTTCAACATCATCGTGTCGGGCGCGACCGGCACCGGAAAGACCACGCTTTTGAACGCCCTGTCCGGGCTCATCCCCGAGGGCGACCGCATTATCACCATCGAGGACTCGGCCGAACTCCAGCTCCAGCAACGGCACGTGGTCCGCCTGGAGTCGCGCCCGCCGAACGTGGAGGGCCAGGGCCGGGTCACCATCCGCGACCTGGTCCGCAACTCGCTGCGCATGCGCCCCGACCGGATCGTCGTCGGCGAGGTCCGCGGCGGGGAGTCCCTGGACATGCTCCAGGCGATGTCCACGGGCCACGACGGCTCCCTGGCCACCGTGCACGCCAACAGCGCCGAGGACGCGCTGATGCGGCTCAAGACCCTGGCATCGATGTCCGAGGTCGAGATCCCTTTCGAGGCGCTGCACGACCAGATCAACAGCGCCATCGACGTGATCATCCAGCTGACCCGGTTCGCCGACGGCGTCCGCCGCATCACGGAGATCGCGCTGCTCGACAGCCACGGCAGCGAGCCGTACCGCATCGCCACGGTCGCCCGCTTCAACGCCCAGCCGATGGCGGCCGACGGCCGGATCTACGGCCGATTCGAGTACTTCCCGATCCCGCGCGGCACCGCCGACCGCCTCTACATGGCGAGCCAACCCACGCCCCAGGCCTTCGGCGTGGCCCAGTCCGCAGATCAGCTAGCCACCCGAGTAGCCAGGTAGGAACCACCCCCATGGATCTCCAGACCCTCCTCACCCTCACCACCGGCATCACGCTGCTGACCTGCGTACTCGCCGTCATCGGCGTCCACACCTACGCCAAGGGCAGGGCGCAGCGGGCCGCACTCGTGGAACGCCTCGCGGCGGCCGGCCAGATACCGCTCACCGGCCGCCGACGCCACTTCCGCAACCTGGACCGCCGACTGCGCCGTATGAAACTCGGCCGGAAGCTGGAACTCCGCCTCGCCGCGACCGGCCTGGACATCACCCCCGGCGAGTTCTTCGCCGGCATGCTCGCCGCGGTCGTCGGCCTCTGGCTGATCGGCCAGGCCACGCTGGCCCCCTTCTTCGGGCCGATCGCCGGACTGCTGGGGATCTGGGCGGCGGTCCAGTTCCTCAACTGGCAGCGGCAGCAACGCATCGAGAAGTTCATCAACCAACTCCCCGAAATGGCCCGCATCCTGGCCAACGCGACACAGGCGGGACTGGCCCTGCGCACGGCGATCGGAATGGCCGCGGACGAGCTGGAGGCCCCCGCCGGAGAGGAACTCGCCAAGGTGGCGAACCAGTTGGCGGTGGGCGCGACGCTGGACGACGCGCTGGGCGAGATGGCCGAACGGCTGCCGTCCCGCGAACTGGTCGTCCTGGTCACGACCCTGGTCCTGTCCAACCGGGCGGGCGGCCAGGTGGTGAGCGCGCTGCGCAACCTCACGGAGACGCTGGAGGAGCGCAAGGAGACCAGGCGCGAGGTCCGCACACAGCTGTCCCAGGTGAGCATGACCTCGTACGCCGTCCCGGTCCTGGGCGTGGGCTCGCTCTTCCTCATGAACGGCGTGAAGGACGGCGCACTGGACCGCATGACGGGCTCACCGGTCGGCCAGGGGGCGGTCATCGTCGCGTTCGCCCTGTACGCGGTGGGCTTCATCCTCATCCGCCGCCTGTCCCGCATCGACGTCTGAGCGGCGGGGGATCACACCATGGCACTCTTGCTCGCCCTGCTGATGGGCCTCAGCGTCTGGGGCGTCTTCGCCGGCATCCGCATGTACCGGGCCGACGCGAAACTGCCCAGCGACCTCGCGCTGGCCCTGGAGGTCGGCGCCACCCGCACCGGCGCGGTGGACTCACTGATCGACCGCCTGGGCATGCGCTACGCCCCCGCGGTGCTGCGGCTGATGGGCCCCAAGCAGGTGGCGAAGTACCGCCGCAAGATCGACCTCGCGGGCAACCCCGGCGGCCTGACGATCGACCGCTACGCGGCCCGCAGGGCGGTCTACGGCTTCCTGGGCGGCGTCGGCTTCCTGGTCTTCCTGCTCCGGGGCGATCTGCTGGTGGCCCTGTTGCTGCTGGCCTTCGGCGCGTTCTGGACGGAGGTCGGCATCTGGTCGGCGATCCGGATCCGCAAGGACGTCATCGAGCGGACCCTGCCGGACTTCCTGGACGTGCTCGCGGTGGTGGTGAGCGCGGGACTGGGCTTCCGGCAGGCACTCGACCGGGTGGCGTCGAAGTACGAGGGACCCTGGGCCGACGAACTGCGCATCACCCTGCGCCAGATGGACCTCGGCATGAGCCGCCGCCAGGCCTTCGCGGAACTGCGCCGGCGCAACGACTCCGAGCAGGTGGCGATGTTCGTCACGGCACTCCAGCAGGGGGAGGAGCTCGGCGCGCCGATCGTCGACACCCTCGTCTCCCTGGCCAAGGACATGCGCCGCACGGACGCCCAGAACGCCCGCCGCAAGGCCGCGCGGGCGGTCCCCAAGGCCACGATGATGATCACGACGTTCATGGTCCCGGCCACGATGATCCTGCTGGGGGCGGGCCTGCTGCTGGGCTCGGGCACGGACTTCGGGTCCATTACGGGGGAGTAGGGGGGCATGTTGACGGTGAGGAAGCCGGGGCGGGAGGCGCAGCCCTCCGCGGCGACGATCGGCCGCGCGAGCGCCGACGGAGACCAGGCCCCACAGGGGGCCCACCTCGACGCACCCGCACTCTCCGTCCAGGTGAACGCCCTCCAGGCCATGTGCCGCCAGGTCTTCGGCTTCCGCCTCGCCATGATCGCCCTGGCCGCCCCCGCCGCCCTCCTCAACGCCAACCCCGGCCTGGGCGTCCGCCTGGTCGGCGCGGCCGTGGTGGTCACCTTCATGACCTCCTACGTCCTCTTCAGAGACTGGGAACGCTTCGGCCCCCTCCTCCTCCGCCACCCCACCCTCCTCGCCGCCGACACCCTTCTCGGCTCCCTGCTCCTGGTCTCCGCGGGCCCGGACACCACGCTCGCCTACGTCAGCGTCTGCACACCCCTCCTCGCCGGCCTCCTCTACGGCTGGCGAGGCGCAGCCGTCTTCGCGTCGGTCCAGTCCCTGGTCCTCCTGCTGGTCTACGCGACCCTCGAAGACGGGCCCCACATCGGCCTGGCGGAGCGGCTGCTCCTGCCCGGACTGTGCGTGATCACCGGCGCCGTGGGCTCCACCCTGCGGGGGCTCATGCTCCGCTTCGGCACGGCGACGCAGGCGCTGGCCACCGTCAAGGCCCGTCTCGCCGTCACCGAGGCGGTCGGCGCCGAACGGGCCCGCCTGGCACGGGAGATGCACGACTCCGTCGCCAAGACCCTGCACGGCGTGGCCCTCGCGGCGGACGGCCTCGCCGACTCGGCGAGCTCGGCGGACATGGACCCGGCCCGGGTGAAGCAGCAGGCAGAACTGGTCGCCCGCGCCGCCCGCCGCGCCGCCGCCGAGTCCCGCGAACTCCTCACCGACCTGCGCCGCGAGTCGGACCCTGCCCACTGCACGGACGTACTGGCCGAACTGGCCGCTCACACCGAGGACTTCAGTTCCCGTACGGCCCTCCCGGCCACCTTCCACCCCACCGGCGAGGGCAACACCGGCCCGCCGCTCGTCCCGCCCGCCGTGGCCCGCCAACTCCTCTCCATCGCCACGGAGGCCTTGGAGAACGCCCACCGCCACGCGTCCGCGACGCACGTGGAAGTACACGCCGGCGTCCACGGCGACCTGCTCCGCATCAGCGTGCACGACGACGGCCGCGGCCTCCCCCCGGACACCACCCTCGAACACCTCCGCAGATCCGGCCACTTCGGCCTGGTCGGCATGGTCGAACGCGCGGCGAAGGTCGGCGCCCGCATCGACATCGGCCGGGGCGCCCACCCGAGCGGCACGGAGGTCCTGGTGGAACTCCCCCTGGCAGCCGTGACCCCGAACCAGCCCGCAACCCCCCATCCAACGACCCTTTGAGAGGAGGCCGAAAGATGCCGGACCGACAGACATCACCCCGCACCCCCCTGCGCGTCGTCGTGGCGGACGACAACCCGGTGGTACGCGCAGGCCTCACCGCCCTGCTCTCCGGCCGCGCGGACATCACGGTCGTCGCGGAGGCCGCCGACGGCCACGAGGCCTGCGCGGCGGCCCGCGACCACCGCCCCGACGTGGTCCTCCTGGACGTCCGCATGCCCGGCATGGACGGCATCTCGGCCCTCCCGCACCTCGTGCGGATCGCGCCCGTGCTGATGCTGACCTACAGCGCAGAGCCGGAGACCGTCCAGGAGGCCCTGCGCCGAGGTGCCGCCGGGTACCTGGTCCACGGCGAGTTCACGGTGAAAGAGCTTGTCACGGCCGTATGGGCGGCGGCAGCACGGGAGGGTGCGACTGCATACGAAAATGCGGAAGCAATCATTCCGCAGAAGAGCGATGAACTACCGTCTCCACCAGGGCATTTCGGGCTGCGAGGCCTCCCGTCTCCAGGTAATCCAAGTAATTTCCGCAAAGTACTTTCGCAACTGCAACCAACTGTGGGACAGTCGTCGAGGTTGCGGTTCCGGCTGAGTACCAGGGAGGCGGAGATCATGGACCTCATCGCATCGGGGATGAACAACCAGCAGATCGCCGCCACCTGCTTCATCAGCGAGAAGACGGTCAAGAACCACATCAACCGCATCTTCGCCAAGCTCCACAGCACGAGCCGCTCCCAGGCCGCCGCGAAGTGGCTGGGCACGGCACCGAGTTCGTACCGGGGACTGGGGTGACCTGTGGCGACCGGGAATTGGGCCCAGGGGCCCTCGGCAGGGCGGGGTGTTCCGGCTTACGGTTCGCGTGTCGAAGGCGACGACAGCGGAGGGGAACACCATGAGCAACTGGATCAACACGACCGTCACGTACCTTCAGGCCCGCGCTGCCCGCGACGACAGGGGGCAGACCGCGGTGGAGTACCTGGGGATCATCGCGGTGGTGGTGGCTATCGTGTTGGCGATCACGGGGACGGACATCGGCACCACGATCTACGACGCGATCACGGACAAGATCACAGAAGTCACCGGCGGCTGATGTGGTCGTGGCCCCATAGAAGCCATGACGCAGGGCAGGCCTTTCCCATCTACATCACTGTGGTGGCGGGTCTGCTCTTTCTCGCGTTCGCGTACCTAGCGGTCGGCCAGGCAGCGGCGAACCGGAACGGCGCCCAGACGGCCGCCGACGCGGCGGCTCTGGCGGCGGCTCTGGATACCCGGGACCAACTCGCGGACAAGTGGGTGGAGGACGTACTCGATCCCACCCAGTGGCAGGACATCTTCGACGGTGAGATACCGGGACTCGTCGACTCCTGCGGGCGTGCCGACGCGCTTGCCACCCAGAACGATGCCGCCGTGAACGGCTGTGGGTGGCCGACGCCTCTGGAGTACACGGTCGAAGTGGAGACCAACAAGCCCGTCGGGGACTCGATCGTTCCTGGTACGGAGAACATGAAGTCCGTGGAGTCCGCCACCGCAGTGATCGAGCCGCTGTGCACGTTCGAGCTTCCCGGGGACGATGTCGGGGACGACGTTCTGCCCCAGCTCAACTGCAGGGACAGGGACTGGGACCTGGATCCGGACGACCTCACCGTTCTGCCGGAACCCGAGGACCTCTTCGATGTCCATCTGGCCGACTGACGAGCGAACGACGAGTGATGAAGGAAGCGGAGAGATGAGCATTCGGTTCACAGCGAGGGCCCGCAGGGGGATGGTCGCATTGACCGTAGCGGCCGGTCTGGCCGTCGGTGTGGTCGGCTGCGGCGGAGGTGGCGACGACGACAAGAAGCCGGACACCCCGGCGTCCACTTCGAAGGAGAGCGAGTCCAAGCCGAGTGCTCAGGATGGGCAGTCCGACGAGCCCTTGGCCGAGTTGAAGGGTCAGGACGGTTTGGTTCTCCAAATCACCTCTGCCGAGCGTGATTCCGGCGGTTTCGTCACGGTGAACGGCAGCCTGAAGAACGACGGAGACAAGAGCGTGTTGGTTCCCGGAGCGGTGCGTGGCGATGAGACCGAGATCATCAGAAACGGTCGGTCACTCGGCGGCGCCACGCTTGTCGACTCAAAGGGCAAGAAACGGTACTACGTGCTCCGCGACACAGACGGCCGTCCGTTGACGACGACGGGCTTCTCCACCCTCAAGGCGGGCGAAAACCTGGCCGTGTTCATGCAGTTCCCGGCGCCGCCCACGAGTACGACCGAAGTGGCCTTCCAACTGCCGACATTCGCCTCCGCCACCATCCAGATCTCTGGGTGAGGCCCCCATGACCCCCAAGCCCCCCCGCCTCGCCCTGACCCTCACCGCCGCCTCCGTCATGCTCGCCACGAACCTCTTCACCGCGACCAGCGTCCACGCCGACGACACCCCCAGCGTCCCCCCGGGCACCGAACCCACCGCCTCAGCCCCCGTCAACGTCGACGCCAACGACCCCGACCTCAAGCTCCCCGAGGGCGCCACCCTCGCCGAGGCCAAGGTTCTCGACATCAAGCAGGTCGTCGAAGACCAGAGCGGTGACGAACGCCGTGAGGACACGAACGCGGACGTGAAGTTCGCGCTCCAGGCAGAGGTGTTGTTCGGCAAGGACAGCGCGAAGCTGAGCGCCGAGGCCAAGGCCCGTATCTTCGCGATCGCCGATGAGATCAAGACCCAGAACGCGACGAAGATCCGTGTCTTCGGCTTCACGGACAATCTCGGCTCCTCCGCCCACGGCGACGTCCTGTCCAAGCAGCGGGCCAACGCCGTGCAGGACGTCCTGGACCAGGAACTGAACGACCCGAACCTGGTCTTCGAGGTCCGCGGCTACGGCGAGGAGTACCCGATCTCCTCGAACGCGACGGAGTCCGGCCGTAAGAAGAACCGACGGGTGGAGGTCTCGTTCCCCCGGTCGGAGAACTGATCCGCGGCGGCACCGGAGGTGGTGCCAGGTACACCGTCGGCCGGGTGGGCAGAGCCATGGTGGGGTGACCAGGGCGTTCGTAGCCTCGTCGGCATGACTGATGACGAGCTGACGACTCACCACGAAGAGCAAGAGCCCTCGCGGCGCCGCGCGCTGCGCCTCGCCGCAACGGCCGGCGGTGCCGCACTCGCTGTCGGCGTCGGCGCGGGGACCGCGCGGGCGACCGACACCGGCCGCGCCACGGGACGTACGCAGTCCGGAGTCCGTACGTACGTCCTGGTCCACGGCACCCACAGCGCGGGCGTGTTCTGGACGGCGATCGGCAGGGAGCTGGCGTTGCGCGGGCACCGCGTCGTCGCGGTGGACCAACCGCTGCACGGAACCGAGAAGTTCATACCGAGGGCGTACCAGGCGCAGGACCTGCGGGCCCTCGCGACCGAACCCTCCCCGGTCGCCGCGCTCACCCTGGACGACTTCGAGCGGCGGGTGACGGGCGCCGTACGGCGGGCCGCGCGGCTCGGCGGTCCCGTCGTGCTGGTCGGGCACAGCATGGGAGGCGTGTCGGTCAGCAGGGTCGCGGACGCCGTGCCCGGACTCCTCGCGCACATCTGCTATCTGGCCGCCTTCTGCCCGAGCCGCAGCATGCCGTCGCTCGACGCGTGCGCGGCGTCGCCCGAGGGGCAGCGCTCCATCACGCCGGTGGAGCAGATCGTCGGGGACCCGGAGAAGCTGGGTGTGCTGCGCCTCAACTGGCGTACCTCCAGCCGCCGCGACCTCGCCGTGTTCAAGGAGATGATCTGCGCGGAGTACACGGACGGCGAGTTCCTGAGGGTGCTGGAGGGCATGCAGACGGACGAGTCGGTGACGGCGTACGCGGGCCGGGCGGTGGGCCGCGCCCACACGTGGGGCCGGATTCCCCGCACGTACATACGCTGCGGCAAGGACAGGACCGTGTCCCCGGAGCTCCAGGACCGCATGATCGCGGAAGCCGACGAACTCACCCCGGACAACCGCTTCACGGTCCACAACCTCCCGAACGCCGGCCACCTCGGCCCTTCGGACCCGACCCGCGTCACGGACCTTCTGCACGGTCTCCCGGTGTAGCCCGGCCGCCCGGCCTACTTCCCCTCCGCCTCGATCGCCATCCGCACCCCGACCCGCACCCCCCACCCCGCCATCCCCCCGGCCTCCGCCTCCAGCACATGCCGGGCCCGCACCCGCGGCAGCCCCAACCGGCCCGGCCTCATGGTGCGTACGGCGATGACCTTGAGCCTCCGGTCCAGGTACGCGACGTCGATGGGCATGCGCATTCGGAAGGTGTGGACGCTGTTGGCGGGGGACAGGAGCATCGCTCCGTCGACCGAGTCCCGGCCGAGCAGGCCTTTCGTACGGGCCCGGTACGAGGCGGCGATCTCCAGTGGAACCCTGACGACCGCCCCGCCCTCGCCGGGTACGACCAGCTTCCCTCGCCCGTCACGCCACCGCGCCATACCCGGCCCCCCGCCTTCCCGCTGCGCCTTCGACCTCATCCTCCCCGGCGATGATCACGCGCAACACCCCGACGGGTCAGCCCGGCCGGTGATCCCCCGTCCCCCCGTCGATGAGCTCCCGCAGGATGTCCATGTGGCCCGCGTGTCTCGCGGTTTCCTCGATCATGTGGACCAGGACCCAGCGCAGGGACACGGAGTCGTCCCGGCGCCATGCCGGGTGGCCCAGGGTGTCCAGGGGCAGGGTGGAGATCATGTGGTCGGCGGCGGTGCGGGCGCGGCCGTAGAAGTCGACGATCCGGGTCTTCGGCTCGTCCTCGCCCACCCACATGTCCTCGGCGCTGTACGGGTCGAACCACAGGGGCTCCACCACGCCGCCGAAGGCCTGCACGAACCAGCCGTACTCCACCGACCCGAGGTGCTTCACCAGCCCGAGCAGGTTCGTGCCGGAGGGGGTGATCGGCCGGCGCAGCTGCTCGTCGTCAAGTCCCTCCAGTTTCCACAGCACCGCGTCCCGGTGGCGGTCCAGGCTCGCGCGCAGCGTCTCCTTCTCCCCGCCCGCGTGCGGCATGCCCGAAGTGCCTGCTACGCCCTGAACATCCTGGCTCGTCATGCCATAAAAACTAGCAGCGCCCACTGACAACGCCCTGCGACGATCACCTCATGGCAGAGCAGCGCGGCATGACGGAACACGGCACGGGGGAGCAAGGGCGACGTGGCTTCGAGGAGCTCGTCGCCGAGGGTGCCGCCGTCCCCACCGAGGGGTGGGACTTCTCCTGGTTCGAGGGGCGGGCCACCGAGGCGCGGCCCTCCTGGGGCTATGCGCGCTCGATGGCGGACCGGCTGGCCGCCGCGACGGCCGCGCTGGACCTCCAGACCGGCGGAGGGGAGGTCCTGGACTTCGCCCTCGGTGCCGTCGCCCCGAAGGCGCCCGCGCTCACCGTCGCGACCGAGGGCTGGCCGCCGAACGTCGCCAAGGCCACCACCTTGCTCCGCCCGCGGGGCGTGGCCGTCGTCGCCTCGCCGGACGACGCGCCGCTGCCCTTCGCGGACGCGGCCTTCGACCTGGTGGTGAGCCGCCACCCGGTCCGCCCCAACTGGCTTGAGATCGCCCGTGTCCTGGAGCCCGGCGGCACCTACTTCGCCCAACACGTCGGGCCCGCGAGTGTGTACGAGCTCATCGAGTGCTTCCTCGGGCCCTTGTCCCAGGAACAGCGCAGCGGCCGTCATCCCGACCGCGAACGCGCCGACGCCGAGGCCGCGGGCCTGGAGATCGTCGACCTGCGTGCGGAGCGCCTCCGCATGGAGTTCCGCGACATCGCCGCCGTCGTCCATTTCCTGCGCAAGGTCGTCTGGATGGTCCCCGGCTTCACCGTGGACGCGTATGAGCCCCGGCTACGGGACCTGCACGAGCAGATCGAGTCCGAGGGCCCCTTCGTCGCCCACAGCACCCGCCACCTCTTCGACGCCCGCAAGCCGAAGCCGTAAGGCTCACGCCCGCCTTCACCCGCGCGCTCACGCATGCGCCCCCACCGTCACCTCCCCGACCACCAACTCGGCCCGTGACTCCAGTACGCCGCCCACCCGCTCCGCCTGCTTTCCCAGCTCCCGCTCCTGTCGCGCCGTCAGGCGTCCCAGCGGTTCCACCGTGACGGTCGTACGGCGGCCCTGGCGCCGCTGGTGCCACACCCCCGCCACCACGCCGTCGACGAGCAGCACTGGATAGTTCCCGGCCTGCCCGCCCGCCAGCGCCCGCCGGTACGCGGCCCCGGGGAACAGCAGCTCACGGGGCTGCGCGGCGATGCCGTAGGCGTCGAAGTAGGGCAGCAGCCGCACGCCCCGGACCGGTCCGTCGGGGAAGGCCGTGTCGCCGGCAGCCACCCACGCCGACGCGCCCTCGAACGCGACCTCCTCGATCTCGCCCGCCTGCGCGAGCTCCCTGAACAGACCACCGGCCCAACCGCCGGGCGCGGCGAGCCACTTGGCGAAATACGCCGGTGTCGCGGGGCCGTAGGCGCGCAGATATCGCCGTACGAGCTCACGCACCGCGTCCCGGGGCGGCAGCGGGTCGAAGTGCGGCGGGCGGGTGTACGTCACCTTGCGGCCCCGGTTCGGGCCGAAGCACAGGGCGCCCGACTGGCCGGCCCGGTGCAGCGCCTGCCGCCAGCGCGGCCACAGGTCCTGGAAGGCGGGCATCACCGGGTCGCCGGCCCAGGAGCCGGTGCGGGCGACGATCTCCGCGGTCAGCTCGTCGACGGTCAGGCACACGCCGTCGAGGGCGTCCCCGATCGCCGCCACGATCTGCCCGGCCTGCTCCTCGGTGACCCGCACGTCCGGCGCGAAGGGGCTCGCGCCGGACGGCACGGCCGGCAGCGCGGCGCTCCACATCGGCAGGTCACGCAGGGTGAGCAGATGCACGGTCCCGCGCGGACCGTGCGTCTTCACCAGTGATCGGTCCTCCCGGAGCGCCGCCCGTACGTCCGTCCGGGTCGTCCCGGTGCCCCGGACCCCCACCGACACCTCCGCCGCGGACAGCACCTGCGCGTGCGCGGCGAGCATCGTGCCGACGATGTCGGCGGCCGGAGTACCCCTCTCCGCAGGAGCGGCCAGGAACTGACGTTCCAGCCGCCGGGCACTGGCCTGGTCCCACGTGATTCTCACGGTCATGGGTCGACGGTAGGGCGGAACGAGGTCAGATCCTGTCCTAGTAGTCCGACCCTGGCATTCCGGAAGCGGGTGATCGGTCCCCTTCACCGCCGTGGATCCATGGCTCCTCACGGTTTCCACATTGTTATCGCAGGCGGCTCGCGCCGGACGTAGGTTCTCCCGTAGGTTCAGACCAAGGTGATTCGCGCAAGCAAAGCTGCGCGGGCGGTACCGCGCGGCGGAGGGGGCTGCGCGGTGCCGCGTCAAGGCCGCACACGTCCGGGTGTCACCCGGGAGAGGGAAGCGCACCAAACCTCCTGGATCTCCCCGGATCCCGCCCGATCCCCTGAGAATCCGCTGTGTTCCGGCCATGAACCCACCCCGGAAAGGGCCTCGAACGGCCATCTGGCCGTCGCCGCCCGACTCCGGAGAGTAGTTGTGGCACGCCGATGCACGCAGCATCACTTACGAAGGGTTATGGTGGAAACCCCCCCTCGGGCCGGTCCGTATCCCCCCCACGGACCGGCCCGTTTTTTCTGCCCGGACGGGGCACCCGTAACAGAGGCGACCACCGCGCGTCCCTCAGGGGGGCGCACTCACTCCCACGGGTGGCGCCCCAACCCGCCCGCATCCCGGACCACGCGCCCGCGATACCCTTCGCTCCGCGGGGACCGCCACCGTACGGAGGGGCTGACAAACACGTGAACCTGCGCGACAAGCTGCGCAGCCTGCTCGTCAGGCTGTACGCACGCCGGGTGGAAGGTCACCTGGACCACGCCCAGGTGCCCAAGCACATCGGCGTCGTCATGGACGGCAACCGGCGCTGGGCGAAGGCCGCGGGTTCCACCACAGCCCAGGGCCACCGGGCGGGTGCCGACAAGATCGAGGAGTTCCTCGGCTGGTGCACCGAGACGGACGTCGAGGTCGTCACCCTCTGGCTGTTCTCCACGGACAACTTCGACCGGCCGCAGGAAGAGCTCGTCCCGCTCTTCGGGATCATCGAGGACGTCGTCCGCTCGCTGGCCGCCGACGGCCGCTGGCGCGTCCACCACGTCGGCACGCTCGACCTGCTGCCGGAGGGCATGCAGCGCACCATCAAGGAGGCCGAGGAGGCCACCGAGAAGGTCGGCGGAATACTGGTCAACGTCGCCATCGGCTACGGCGGCCGCCAGGAGATCGCCGACGCGGTCCGCTCGATGATCCTCGACGCCGCCGACAAGGGCACCTCGATGGAGAGCCTCGCCGAGTCCGTCGACGTCGACATGATCGGCCGCCACCTCTACACCGGCGACCAGCCCGACCCCGACCTGGTGATCCGTACCAGCGGAGAACAGCGGCTGTCCGGATTCATGCTGTGGCAGACGGCCCACTCGGAGTACTACTTCTGTGAGGTCTTCTGGCCGGCCTTCCGCAAGGTCGACTTCCTGCGTGCCCTGCGTGACTACGCGGCGCGCCACCGGCGTTACGGCGGCTGAGGCGCGCGTCTCGCCGAAGGGCCCCCGTATACCCCGTTTGGGGCGGAAGTAACGAGGAGTTCATCAGCGCGCCGTCGTATGCACTGGCATGGCGGCGCATGTTCGAGGGCATAAGCCAAGCAGGTCGACGCCCGAACCACGGGTGTCGTATCTCAGCGGACGGCACGGGGCCGTCCGCCCGGGAGGCCCTTTGCACCAGCCCGACCGTGCGGTCACAGCACGGACGACGCGGAGGGCCGGTTTTCGGCCCGTGCAGGGCGGCCGACGACCGGCCCAGCTCCACTCCGTCGCTCCCCGACCTCATCCGAGGGGGTACGTCCTTCCGTGGTGACCAGCACAAAGCGCCACAAGCCAGACCGGCGCACTTATGTTCTCGACACCAGCGTCCTGCTGGCCGACCCGCACGCCCTGAACCGCTTCGACGAGCATGAAGTCGTGCTGCCGATCGTCGTGGTCACGGAGCTGGAGGCCAAGCGGCACCATCCCGAACTCGGCTACTTCGCCCGGCAGGCACTGCGCCTGCTCGACGAGTTCCGTGTCCGGCACGGCCGCCTCGATGCCCCCATTCCGATCGGGGACCTCGGCGGGACCGTCCGTGTCGAGCTCAACCACTCGGACCCCAGCGTGCTGCCCAGCGGCTACCGCCTCGGGGACAACGACTCCCGCATCCTCGCGGTCGCCCGCAACCTGCAGGCCGAGGGGTTCGACGTCACAGTCGTGTCGAAGGACCTCCCGCTCAGGATCAAGGCCTCGTCCGTCGGGCTCCTCGCCGAGGAGTACCGCGCCGAGCTCGCCATCACGGACTCCTCCGGCTGGACCGGAATGTCCGAACTGACCCTGCCCGGCGAGCAGGTGGACATCCTCTTCGAGGAGGGGCACGTCCACGTGCCCGAGGCCGCGGACCTGCCCGTGCACACCGGCCTGACCATCCAGTCCGAGCGCGGCAAGGCGCTCGGCCGGGTCACGCCCGAGGGCAACATCCGGGTGGTGCGCGGGGATCGCGAGGTGTTCGGCATCAAGGGCAGGAGCGCCGAGCAGCGCATCGCGCTCGATCTGCTCCTCGACCCGGACGTCGGGATCGTGTCCATGGGCGGCCGGGCCGGCACCGGCAAGTCCGCGCTCGCGCTGTGCGCGGGTCTGGAGGCGGTCCTGGAACGCCGCCAGCACCAGAAGGTGATGGTCTTCCGGCCGCTGTACGCGGTGGGCGGGCAGGATCTCGGCTATCTGCCCGGCTCGGAGTCCGAGAAGATGAGCCCCTGGGCACAGGCGGTCTTCGACACGCTGTCCGCGGTCACCAGCCGCGAGGTCATCGAGGAGGTCACCGCACGCGGGATGCTGGAGGTGCTCCCTCTCACCCACATCCGCGGCCGCTCCCTGCACGACGCGTTCGTGATCGTGGACGAGGCGCAGTCGCTGGAACGGAACGTCCTGCTGACCGTTCTGTCCCGGATCGGCGCGAATTCACGGGTCGTTCTGACCCATGACGTGGCGCAAAGGGACAATCTGCGAGTCGGTCGCTACGACGGTGTCGTCGCCGTCGTGGAGAAACTGAAGGGGCATCCGCTCTTCGCCCATGTCACGCTGACGCGATCCGAGAGGTCCCAGATCGCGGCCCTTGTGACCGAAATGCTGGAGGACGGGCACATCTGACCCTCACGCCCCATCTGGGGGTGGTTTCACAGCAGTTGGCGCCGTCCGGAAAGGCAGTGAGCCTAGCCGGGCGGCGCCTTCGCGTGTGGAGGTTTCTCGATTTCCCCAGGCCCAAACGGCATGTGAGCTTTCACACGCAACTCGGAATTGCCTTGCGGTGTCGGGTTACGGCAGAGTCTCACTCCTGTCAGGCCCCGCATACGGCACACCTGTACCCCCAGCGGTACGGCACCACAGAAGCGCCACATCAACTCCATATCGTCGCCGTATGCCGCCCGCGTCACCACACGGCGCTCCCCCCGGGGAGTTGCCCCACCGGGCCCGCGCCTCCGTGACCCGCAGTTGGGAGGCCAGTGCAAGGGGCACGATTGCGTCCGCCAGGGTCACCGAGGCGGGCGATGCTGGAAGGAAACCGTGTGAGCCCGATTTCGGTCCGGGGATTCGCAGTGGCCTCCGCCACGGCGGTCACCGCTGTCGGAAGCGTTGTTGGAGTTGCCTCGGGCAGCACCGCGCAGAACAACGACGCCGAGGCGACGGCAGCCGACTCGACGCTCCTCGCAGACATCCCCGCGGGTCAGCAGGCCCAGGTACAGACCGCCTCCCTGACACAGCAGGCGGACGTACAGGCCATCGCCGCGGACGCGAGCGCCAAGAAGGTGGCGGAGGAAGCGGCCCGCAAGGCTGCCGCCCAGACCGCGATCGAGAAGAAGGAAGCCGCCGAGAAGGCTGCCCAGGAGGCCAAGGAACGCGCCGAGGCGAAGACCAAGGCCAGCCGGGACTCCTCCAGCTTCCCCATCCAGAACTCCTACACCATCGCGCAGATCCAGGCGATGGCGCAGTCGATGGTGCCGAGCGGCCAGTTCCAGTGCTTCAGCAACATCGTGGACCACGAGTCCACCTGGAACTACCGGGCGGTCAATCCCTCCTCCGGGGCCTACGGTCTCTTCCAGGCCCTGCCGGGTTCCAAGATGTCGTCGGTCGGCTCCGACTGGCAGACCAACCCGGCCACCCAGATCAAGTGGGGCCTCAACTACATGGACAGCCGGTACGGCAGCCCGTGTGAGGCCTGGTCGTTCTGGCAGGCCAACCACTGGTACTAGCCGACACCCGCTCAACCCGGCACAGCCCCTCCCCGTCCTAGGGGGAGGGGCTTTCGCCATGTACGGTCGGTGCCGACGACGCCAGGGGGAGTGGTGGGGAGAGACGGGGGAGAGGGACGGATCATGTCACGCGTGCCAGGGTGGCTCGGACGGGTCGGCGCCAGACTGACCGACATGGGTGAGCGGTTCGGCGAGCGCCGGGCCGAGGCGGAGCGGGAGCACGCGGAGGCGGAGGAGCGGGACCTGCCCACCGACCACCTCCCGCCGCCCGCGGACCCGGTGCCCGTGCTCGTGGTGGACCGCCCTGATCCAGCACTGGCCGTGCCCTGGGGGATGCGCGTCGCCGCCGAGGCCGGCTGGCGTCTGCTCGTCCTCGCGGGGACGCTCTGGGTCCTCATGCGGGTCATCAGCGCCGTACAACTCGTCGTGCTGGCCTTCGTGGCGGCACTGCTCATCACGGCCCTGCTCCAGCCGACAGTGGAACGGCTGCGGAGGCTCGGCTTCCCGCGCGGGCTCGCCACCGCCCTCACCGCGGTCCTCGGGTTCGTCGTGATGGGCCTCATCGGCTGGTTCGTGACCTGGCAGGTCATGGAGAACATCGACAACCTCTCCGACCAGATCCAGGACGGCATCGACGAGTTGCGCAAGTGGCTGCTCAACAGCCCCTTCCACGTCACCGACAAGCAGATCAACGACATCGCCGAGAACCTGCGCGAAGCGGTCGGCGCGAACACCGACCAGATCACGTCGGCGGGTCTGGAGGGCGTGACGGTCGTGGTCGAGGCGCTGACCGGCATACTGCTGGCCGCCTTCTCGACGCTGTTCCTGCTGTACGACGGCCGGCGCATCTGGCAGTGGACCCTGAAGCTGGTCCCCGCGGCGGCCCGGCCGGGTGTGGCGGGCGCGGGCCCGAGGGCCTGGCGGACGCTGACGGCGTACGTCCGCGGCACGGTGATAGTCGCCCTGATCGACGCCATCTTCATCGGCCTGGGCATCTACTTCCTCGACGTCCCGATGGCCGTCCCGCTCGCCGTCTTCATCTTCCTGTTCGCCTTCATCCCCCTCGTGGGCGCGGTCGTGTCCGGCGCGCTGGCGGTGGTCGTGGCGCTGGTGACGCAGGGCGTCTTCACGGCGGTCATGGTGCTGGCGGTGGTCCTGGCGGTCCAGCAGATCGAGGGTCACATCCTCCAGCCGTTCATCCTGGGCCGCGCGGTCCGGGTGCACCCGCTGGCGGTGGTCCTGTCGGTCGCCGCGGGCGGGATGGTCGCCGGCATCGGGGGTGCGGTGGTGGCGGTGCCGCTGGTGGCGGTGACGAACACGGTGGTCGGCTATCTGCGGTCGTACTCCCATGAGGTCGCGTTGAAACAGTCGCCGCGTCCGAGGGGTGCCACGGCGATGGGGACGGCCTTGAACGAAACGCCCCCGAACGAAACGCCCCCGAACGAAACGCCCCCGCCGTCATAGCTCGTGGCCAGGAGCCCGGGTACGGGGGCACTCGGCAGCGGTCACGACAACGCCGGGAGCCCCGCTTCCGCTTCCCGCGTCGTGCCGACGGTCGGGGCGCTTGCCGGGAGGCGGGCCGCGAGGACGCTGGAAACGGGCGCCTGTTAATCGGTCGAACAAGCGCCGAACACAGACAGTCGGGCAGTCGGAAAGTGCAACTTCCGACAGTCGGGGACAGCTCGGAATACCGCGTCCGGAATATGCGCCCGGCCTGATACACCTTCCTCCCTCAGCACCACGCGTCAGGCGTAGGTGCGCAAGGCCGAGGGGCGCGATGCCGGGCTACGAGCTGCTCCCGCCGGCCGTGACCGGGTGCGGCCGCGAAGTGCTGCGCCGGGGTGCTGCGGGACGCCGGACCACCCGGAGCCGAGTCGATCAGCGCCGAGCGGCGGACCCGGCTGACTCGGCATTCCGGCGCCTCGCGCCGACCGGCGCCCGCGCACGGGGCGACGCGGGGGTCGCCGCCGCACACGACGCGGCCCGCGCGATCGTCTCGCGCCCCATCGACGGCTGCGAACGCACCCGCCGGGCCGAGCCGTTCGCCCAGGTCCCGGTGGGTGCGTTCGCCTGCCGTTCGCTGCGAGAGGCGGTCTGCGAACTCACCGCCGTCGCCGCCTTGCCCGTCCCGTACGCCGAACGCGTCCGGCCTGGGTTTCCTCACCGTGAACCCGGCGGCTGTGAACCCAAGAAGCCGAGCCGATCAGATGCGAACAGAAACAGGGAAGTGGGATACATGGATCACAAAGCCCTCGCGCTGGAAATGCGCGGCTTGCGCGAGCAGGTCGCCGGGATCACCGGCACCGCCGTCGCCGCCTCCGACGGACTGCTGATCGCCGCCGACACCGCCGACACCGCCGACACCATCGACCCGGAGGGCCTCGCCGCGCTCGCCGCGGCCGGCCTCGGTCTCGCCCGCCGTACCGCCGAGGCGACAGCGCGTGGCGCGCTGAGCCGGACGGTGACGTACGGCAGCAACGGCTGCGCCGCCTTCTACGCAGTCGGCGAGACCGCGCTGATGGTCGTCCTGGGCGACGAGGGGATCGACGTGGACCGGCTTCACCTCGCGACCCGGCCGACCCTGCGCCGTATCGAGTCGATCCTCACCGGCCGGGCGACCTCTCCGACCGGGTGAGGGAGCAGTGGGTGCCGCCCCGGGACCCGGGGGGCCCACAGCCCCCGAACCCGCCCCCCCCCCGCCGGCCCCCAGAGTCTGAGCACCGGCGGCCGGCGACGCCGCGGCACCCCC
>NZ_JBHXSG010000014.1:52561-158823 GCF_042714835.1 Streptomyces sp. NPDC058678
CACCCCCCCCGCCCCCGCCCCCCCGCGGCGAGATCCCGTCCCCCCCCCCCCGGGGGGCCCCCCCCCCGGGGGGGGGGGGGGGGGGGGGGGCCCCGGGGGCGTCCGGGGCCCCCCCCACTGCCGCTACTCCGTCCGCAGCCCGTCCGGCCGCATCAGTCTGAGCAGCGGCGGCAGGCTCAGCAGCGTCACCACCAGGACGACCGCGGCACCGACGCCCGTCATCGACAGCACGCTCGGCCAGTCCACGCGTACGGTCGTGTTCGTCATCCGCAGCAGGACCGCGCCCAGCGTCAGCCCCACCACCGAAGCCAGCAGCAGACCGAGGGCGATCGGGATCGCCGTCTGCCACAGCACCGACAGACTCAGCGTGCGCCGCCGGGTGCCGAAGGCGACCAGGGCCGACAACAGCTTCTTGCGCTCGCGCAGTTGCTCCAGCTGCGACACCAACAGGCTCGCCCCGATCAGCGCGAGCACGCACGCGGCGCCGACGAACAGGCCGGTGCGGATGGCGACGTAGCGCTCGGACCGGTCGAACGACTGCCAGACCAGCGGGTCGCCCAGCGGGTCGATGGTCGCCGCCGTGTTCCGTACCAGGTCGTGCACGTCCGGCACGGACTCGTCGAGCTTGAGATAGACCTGCCCTGTCAGCGCGGGCGCGGCCGCGGGCGGCACCGCCTTCGGGGTGATCAGGAAGCCGCCCCGCTCCATCCCGGTCGGGTCCTTGCGGGTCTGCGCCTGCTTCAGGTCCGCCGGCAGCACGAAGGGGGCCTCCGCGCTCTTCGGGCCGTCCTCGTAGGACGGGTCGAGGTAGAGCGTGCGGCCGGGCTTCGCCAGCTTCGGGGTGTCGGTGTCGTACACGGCGCCCTGTAGGGCGAACACATCGCCGTCCTGGCAGGAGGGCAGGTCGGCCACCTCGCGCAGCGACGCGCAGTCGCCGACGGTGACCTGGGCGCCGAGCTGCGCATCCCTGCGCCGCTCGCCGAGGTATCCCTCGGAGTAGGAGTAGACCTGGCGCACACCCTCGGTCTGCCGCAACTTCTCGGCGGCCTGGGCGAGCGGAAGTTCCTTCGGCACCGGGACCTGCATCTGGGCCCGTGTCACGTCGTAGCTCGTGTTCTTCGTGTAGTCGCTGTCCACCCCGGCGAACAGCATCTGCAGTGCGATCGCCCCGGCCACCGCGACGGCGATGCCGTTGACCATGCGGGCCGCCGTGCCGCTGCTCAACTGCAGCCTGCGTACGGCCAGCTGCCAGGCCACGCCGCCCCCACCGAGCCGTCCGACGACCGCCTCGACGATCCACGGCAGCAGCGCGGTGACGCCGATGAGCAGCAGGACGACACCACCGGTGACGAGGTACTGGTTGAAGTCGCCGTTGTCGCGCCCCTGCCCGACCATCGGGTAGAGCATCGCGAGCCCGGCCAGCGGCAGCAGCAGCCGCCACCACAGTCGGCGCCGGGCGGGCTGCGCCGTACGCACCACACCGAGCGGCTCGATCACCACACGGCGCAGCGCGAGCAGCGTGACCAGCACGGCGGCCGCCGGTACGGCGAGGCCGACCAGCAGGGCCAGGGCGGGGGAGGGGTTGAGGTAACTCGGGTACACGCTGATGTCGAACACCTCGATCGAGCCCGCTACCTGACGGCCGATCAGGAAGAAGCCCGCCCCGAGGACCAGCCCCAGCACCGCGCCCGCGAGCGCCTCGCCGGCGGCGATCCGCCGGGTGGCCCGGCTGTCGGAGCCCACCAGCCTGAGCGCCGCGAGCCGCCGGTCGCGGCTCTCGCCACCGAACCGTACGGCCGCGGCGATGAAGATGGCGACCGGCATCAGCAGGACGACGAAGACGACGAGGATCAGCAGGAGCAGGACGGGGTCCAACTCGTCGGACGTCTGCTGGGTGACCCCGAACCGCTCGATCCGCGCCGCCCCGCCTCCGTCGAGCCCGTCGGCGAGGCCCTGGCCGCCCCGGTAGAAGGCGAGCTCGGCCGAGCCGACCAGCCCGCTCTCGTTGATCGTGCCGACGATCCGCTGCGGCAGCCGCTCCCGCAGCAGCTTCCCGGAATCGGACTCCAGGAGGTCCTTCAGCGCGCGGGAGACCACCATCTCGCCCTGCGCCGGGAACTTCTCCACCCCCGGCGGCAGCGGTGCCCGCGGTCCCTCCGGCTCCATCTCCCGTCCCCGTACGTTCTTGTCGCGGAAGGCCGTGTCGGCGTTCGCGATCAGGAGGGAGTGGTCCGACCTGGACACCTTGGTGTCGGTGTCGCCGTAGTAGAGGTCGTTGCGGGCGTTCTCCCGGTCGTTCCGCGCGGCCAGCGCGTTCGGCACCGCGGTCGTCAGCAGCAGCAACGCCACCCCGAGCCCCACCCCGACAGCCGTGAGCAGCGCCCGCAACCACCCCTCGCGCCCGCCGGCGAACGCGAACCTGACCCCCATGGCAAGGTCCCTCGTCCACTGCCTGAGGCTCATACGACCCGCTCCATGTCCCGGGACTTCCCGTCCCGTACGACGATCTCGCGGTCGGAGTAGGCGGCCACCCGCGCCTCGTGCGTGACCAGCACGACGGCGGCGTTGGTGGACCTGGCGGCGTCCGTGAGCAGCTCCATCACGCGCTCGCCGTTGAGGGAGTCGAGTGCGCCGGTCGGCTCGTCGGCGAACAGCACGCGCGGGTTGGTGACGAGGGCCCGGGCGACGGCGACCCGCTGCCCCTGCCCGCCGGACACCTCACCGGGCCGCTTCTTGCGCAGGTCGTCGACCTCCAGCCGCTCCATCCACGACAGCGCGGCCCGCTCCGCCTCCTTGCGGGAGGTGCCGTTCAGCCTGAGCGGCAGGGCGACGTTCTCCACGCAGGTCAACTCGGGCACCAGCTGCCCGAACTGGAAGACGAACCCGAACTCGCTGCGCCTGAGCGCACTGCGCCGGGCGTCGTTCATGGTGGCCATCTCGAGCCCGTTGTACGTGATCGACCCGGAGTCGGGCGGCACGATCCCGGCGAGACAGTGCAGCAAGGTCGACTTGCCGGACCCGGACGGGCCCATCACGGCGACGACCTCACCGGCGTGGATGGAGAACTCGGCACCGTCGAGGGCGACGGTCGGCCCGTACGCCTTGCGCAGCTCGTCGGCGGCGAGCAGGGAGCCTGCGGGCGCGGTCACTTGGTCACCACCTCGGCGAGCTTCTCCAGCCGCGCGGCGGTCAGCTCCAGCCAGCGCAGGTCGGCTTCCAGGTGGAACAGCGCGTGGTCGCAGATCAGCTGGTCGGCCAGGTCGCCCTTGCGCTTGCGGTCGGTGAGGATCCGCATCATGCGCAGGTGCTCGGCGCGCTGGGTGTCGAGGATGTCGCCCGCGTCGCGCCGGGTGAGCAGTGCGAGGACGACCTTGGTGTACAGCGTCGACTGGAGGTACGGCTCCGGCTTCTCCGGGGTCGCGAGCCACCGCTGTACGTCGGTGACGCCGGCCTCGGTGATGGCGTACCGCTTCCGCTCCGGCCCGTCGCCGGGTTCGATCCCGTCGACCTCGACGAGCCCGTTCTTCAGCAGGCGGGACATCGTCGAATAGACCTGGCCGTAGTGCAGCGGCCGGTCGTGACCGAACTTCTCGTCGAAGGCCCGCTTCAGGTCGTAACCGTGACGGGGGCCGGACTCCAGGAGTCCCAGGAGGGTGTGACCGATGGACATGGAGAGGACTGTACACGGGGTGTATACCTCGTGTGTATAGACCGAGGAATCCGGGCAGGGACCGAGGCTTCAGGCATTCGGGCGCCGGACCGGGAGTGCTCAGGCGGGGTCGGAGCCCCCGGGCGGCCGTCCCCGCCGGGGGATCGGCCTGGCCTCCCCCGGCAGCCGCCCGGCCTCCGCGAGCGCGCGCCGCAGCAGGAACTCGATCTGTGCGTTCGCCGAGCGCAGCTCGTCCCCGGCCCACCGGGCCAACGCCTCGTACACCGCAGGGTCCAACCGCAGCAGCACCTGCTTGCGCTGCTGCGGCCGACGTTGAGGGGCCGGGCCCTCTGAGGGATCCGTCACTGGTACAGGGTCCCCGTGTTCAGGACCGGCTGCGGTGCCCGGTCGCCACACAGCACCACCATCAGGTTGGACACCATCGCCGCCTTGCGCTCCTCGTCCAGTTCCACGATGCCCTGCTCGGAGATCCGGGCGAGCGCCGCCTCGACCATGCCCACCGCTCCGTCCACGATTTCCCGCCGCGCCGCGACGACCGCGCCTGCCTGCTGCCGCTGGAGCATCGCCGAGGCGATCTCGGGGGCGTAGGCGAGGTGCGTGAAGCGGGACTCGATGATGGAGACGCCGGCCGCCTCCACGCGTGCGTGCAGTTCGACGGCGAGCTTCTCGGTGATCTCCTCGGCGTTGCCGCGCAGCGAGAGGCCGTCCTCCTCGTGGGCGTCGTACGGGTACTCGATGGCGATGTGCCGAACCGCCGCCTCGGTCTGGGTGGAGACGAACTCCAGGAAGTCGTCCACCTCGAAGGTGGCCTGCGCGGTGTCCTCGACCCGCCACACCACGACCGCGGCGAGCTCGATGGGGTTGCCGTAGGCGTCGTTGACCTTGAGGACGGCGGTCTCGTGGTTGCGGACGCGGGTGGAGATCTTCTCCCGGGAGGTGAACGGGTTCACCCAGCGCAACCCGTCCTCGCGGATCGTCCCCCGGTAGCGCCCGAAGAGCTGGACCACCCGGGCCTCGCCCGGCGCCACCGTGTTCAGGCCGCACATGGCGATGAAGGCGGAGAGGGCTATCACGATGCCGACGATGATCAGGGCCGCCTTGGTGCCGGTCGCGGTGAGCGTCGTGGCGGTGACGATCATGCCGATGCCGAGCAGCAGGCCGACCAGCCCCAGCAGCAGCGCGAGGGCGCCGCCGATGCTGTGCGCGGCGAACTCCCGCACGCGTGGGGCGGGCATTCTGGGCAGGTCGGTGGTGGGCGCGGAGTCGTGCGTGGACATGGGTCCCCCCGGTTCTCGTACTGCGAAAGACGAACTGCGAAAGACGAAGTCTGCCTAGCTTCGTTCTATCTAAGTGATAACACTTTACCCCGGCACGGCAACCCTGAAGCCCTCTCGGCGGTCAGGTTCCATGGACGCAGGTGCTGATTCTCACGTCCGTAAAAGACCGGATCGAAGGCCCTTTGTCACAGAGAGCGGTGTTAGCTTTCTGAGCTGACTTGGACCACCAGCCTGTGTGACAGCCGAGAAGGAAGCGGAGCGAGCGGACTCATGGGACGAGCGGAAGAGAGACGAGCGCGGCAGCGCGGTGGTCGCCGCGCGGCGCCCAAGAACCGCCGTTCAGCGGCCGCCGCGGGCGGCAAGCCCGGGAAGAGCGTCATACGCAGGCTCTTCACCTGGAAGAAGATCCTCGGCACCTTCTTCGGCCTCTGCCTGCTCGGCATCGGCGCGTTCATCGCGCTGTACATGATGGTGGGCGTCCCCAAGGGCAACGCGGCCGCCCAGCAGCAGAGCAACGTCTACAAGTACAGCGACGGCACGATCCTGACCCGTAAGGGCGAGACCAACCGCGAGATCGTGGATCTCAGCGTGGTCCCCAAGCCCGTCCAGTACACCTTCGTCGCGGCGGAGAACAAGTCCTTCTACACGGACGCCGGCGTCGACTTCAAGGGCACCGCCCGCGGTCTGATCAACACGCTGTCCGGCAAGGGCAAGCAGGGTGGCTCGACGATCACCCAGCAGTACGTCAAGAACTACTACCTGAACCAGGACCAGACCGTCACGCGCAAGCTGAAGGAACTGGTCATCTCGTTGAAGGTGGACCGCACCACGTCCAAGAGCGACATCCTCGCGGGCTACATCAACACCAGCTACTACGGCCGCAGCGCCTACGGCATCCAGGCCGCCGCCCAGGCCTACTACCGCGTCGACGCCAAGGACCTCACCGTGGAGCAGGGCGCCTACCTCGCCGCACTGCTCCAGGCCCCCAGCCAGTACGACTGGACGGCCGCGAGCGACACCGGCAAGGCGCTGGTCACGGAGCGCTGGAACTACGTCCTGGACAACATGGTCGAGGAGGGCTGGCTGAGCAAGGCCAAGCGCGACGCCATGACGTTCCCGAAGCCGAAGGAGCCGAAGGGCGCCCCCGGCCTGGACGGCCAGAAGGGCTACCTGGTCGACCTCGCCAACCGTCAGCTCGAGGACCAGCTCATGCAGGAGCAGGGCATCTCGCGGGACGAGGCCGAGGCGCAGGTCGACAACCAGGGCTGGACCATCACCCTGAACATCGACAAGAAGGAGCAGGCCCAGCTGGAGAAGGCGGCCAGGACCCAGCTGACCAGCAAGCTGGACCCCGAGAAGCGGCCGGTCGACAAGAACATCCAGGCCGGTGCCGTCTCCGTGGACCCCAAGACGGGGAAGATCCTCGCGCTGTACGGCGGTGAGGACTACTACAAGCACTACCGCAGCAACGCGACCCGCGCCGACTACCAGCCCGCGTCGACGTTCAAGCCGGTGATCCTCGCCGCCGCGCTGGAGGAGAACGCGAAGACGCAGGACGGCAAGCCGATCACCGCGAGCACGATCTACGACGGCACCAGCAAGCGTCCCGTGGAGGGCAGCGACATCGCCTTCTCGCCGGAGAACGAGGACGACCACAACTACGGCGACGTCACCGTCCAGACGGCGATGAACAAGTCCATCAACTCCGTCTTCGCCCAGCTGGGCGTAGACGTCGGCATGGACAACGTCCTCGAGGTGGCCGCCAAGCTCGGCATGGACACCGCCGACCTCAAGGCGGTACCCGCACAGACCCTCGGCACCATGGGCGCCAGCCCACTGCAGATGGCCGGCGTCTACGCCACCCTCGACAACCACGGCAAGAAGGTCACGCCGACCATCCTCAAGTCGGCCGAGCACAACACCCGCACGGTCGAGCTGCCCGACCCGATCGGCGAGCAGGTGCTCAGCCGTGAGACCGCCGACACCGTCACCTCGGTCCTGACCGGTGTGGTCGACGACGGTACGGCCCGCACCTCCGTCCGCGACAACGCCGAGCGCGACGGCCAGCAGGTCGCCGGCAAGACGGGTACCTCCGACGACAACAAGTCGGCCTGGTTCACCGGCTACACGCCCGACCTGGTCACCTCGGTCGGCCTGTTCGGCGAGGACGCGAAGACCAGCGCGCAGACCAAGATGTATGGCGCGGGCGGCGAGGACCGGGTCAACGGCGGCGGCTTCCCGGCGCAGATCTGGGCGGCGTACACCTTCGGCGTCTCGGCCAAGAACTCCAAGTTCGACCTGGACACCGACCAGGGCGCGGCGGTCCAGCCGACGAAGTCGCCGACCCCGACTCGCACCCCCACCCGGACCCCGACCCAAGAGCCGACCACCGAGCCCCCGTCGACGGAGCCCGAGACCTCGGAACCGGCGACGACATCGCCTCCGGCGCAGACCCCGTCGACGACTCCGACGAGCAAACCGCCAACAACTCCGACGACATCGCCTCCGGCGGACAACACCAGCCCGGAGGACCCGCTGGACCCGAGAGACGACGACCTCTAGCAACAGCAAGGGCGCCCGGTACGCACCGGGCGCCCTCGGCGTTCCCAAGGGGCGCGGGGAACTGCGCGACAAGCCACAACGAACCCGCAGCCGCCCTACGACCAAAACCCCCGCGGCGCCGGCGAACCCCGCCCCACCGCCGGGGGTATCAGGCCTCAGCTGCTGTTCAGCTCGAACCAGACGACCTTCCCCGTGCTCAGCCGCGTCGCCCCCCACCGCCGGGCCAGCCGGTTGACCAGGTACAGGCCGCGTCCGCCCTCGTCGGTGGCGCGAGCCTGCCGCAGCCGAGGCAGTTGCGGCACGTCGTCCCCGACCTCGCAGCGCAGCACGTCCGTCCGCAGCAGCCGCAGTGTGATCGGCCGGGTCGCGTAGCGCACGGCGTTCGTCACGACCTCGCTGACCAGCAGCTCCACGGAGTCGGTGATGTCCTCCATGCCCCAGCGGGACAGCGCCCGCCGGGCCAGCCGCCGGGCCCGGCCCGGGGCCGCGTCCTCCGGCTCCAGGAACCAGTAGGCCACGTCACTCGGCGCGATCCCGTCGAAACGGGCGGCGAGCAGGGCGATGTCGTCGTCCCGGTCGCCCGGGCCGAGCATGTCGAGCACCTCGTCGCACAGCGCTTCGAGGGGCGGCGGATGGTCGGGCCCGGTGAGCTGCGCGGTGGCGGCGAGCTTCTCGCGCAGCTGCTCTATCCCGGTCCACACGTCCCGCAGACGCGACTCGACGAGCCCGTCCGTGTACAGGAGCAGGGTCGCTCCGGCCGGGGCGTCCAGCTCCACGGCCTCGAAGTCGACGCCGCCGACCCCGATCGGCGCGCCCGGCGGCACCCGCAGCACCTCTGCGCGGCCGCCCAGGTGCAGCAGGACCGGCGGGGGATGGCCGGCGTTGGCGATGGTGATCCGGTGCGCGACCGGGTCGTAGACGGCGTACAGGCAGGTCGCCATGCGGTCGGTGCCGAGCCGCTGGGCCTGCTCGTCGAGGTGGTGCAGGACTTCCTGCGGCGGCAGGTCGAGCCCGGCGAGGGTCTGCGCGGTGGTCCGCAGCTGGCCCATGATCGCGGCGGACGTCATGGAGTGCCCCATGACGTCACCGACCACCAGCGCCACGCGACTGCCCGGCAGCGGGATCGCGTCGTACCAGTCGCCGCCGACCCGCGCGGTCTCGGCGGCCGGCAGATAGCGGGACGCCAGCCGCACGCCCGTGGGCCGCGGCAGCGTCTCCGGCAGCATCGTGCGCTGCAGCTCGTCGGCGATGTACGCCTCACGGCCGTACAGCACCGCCTTGTCGATGCCGAGCGCGCTGTGCGTGGCGAGCTGGGCGGCGACCAGCAGGTCGTCCGGCTCGAAGTCGATGCGCTCCGGGCGGCGCAGGAACAGCGCCGCACCGATCACCCGCCGCCGGCCGCGCAGCGGGGCGAGGATCGCGCGCTGCCCGGCGGGTACGGCGAACTCGGAGCTCTCGCCGAGAAGTTCGGTCAGCGCGGCGCGTACGTCCGAGGTGTCGGTGAAGACGGGGCGCACCCCGCGCAGCACCTCGGCGAGCGCGCTGCCGGGCCGTACCTCGCACAGTTCGGTGCCGATCGTGTCCAGCTCGGACGGCTCCGCCTGGAGCGCGGAGCTGAACCCGCCGTCGGTGTCCCGCTCCTCCGGGATCCGGTCGGTCCGGCGCAGCCGCAGCACCAGAGGCCCGGTGGGCCGCTCGTCGCCGACCGGCAGCGGGTCGCGCAGATAGACGAGGATGGCGTCGGAGAAGGTCGGCACGGTCGCCCGGCACAGCCCCATCACGATCTCGTCGAGGTCGATGCCACGGGCGATCCGCCGGGTCGCGGCTCCCACGAACCGCAGCCGGTCCCCGTCCCGCCGCATCGGCGTGGGCCGGCCGGGCGGCAGCCCCTGTCCGGAACGGCGCTCCGCGCTGGTGGCGGCGCCGTCGGTGCCCGGCTGGGCCGGGATCACCTCGGACACGGGCCGCGGACGGTGCGTGTCGGGCTCCGCGGAGGCGGCGGGCTGGGAGTGCTCGGGGTCGGTACCTACGGCTCTGGTGTCCTTACCGCTCGATGTCGTCGTGCCGGGACCGGCGGGCGGCGTCTCGCCGGCGCGTGCCTGTGCCGGTAAGGCGCCGGCGCCGGGCGCGTGCGACGGCGTATCGGCGCTGTGCGGATGCGACGGCGTCGGGGTACGCAGGAGCGCCCCGCGGGGATCCGCGGGGGCGACGCCCGCCTGGGGGCGTTCGAAGGAGGTCGGCTGCTCCGTCACGCGTGTCGAATCCGTCCGTCCGGCGCTGAATGCCGCGCGTGCAGTTGGTCCCGCCGAAAACCCGATACCCGGAATACGTGTCCCAGGAACGGATTTCCCGCGTGGTCAGAGGCTGTTTCTGTGCCAGCGGCGAAAACGCTGCCGTCCGCACCGGTGTTGCCCTCGTACCCCTCGCTCACGTCCTGCCGCCCCTCGGTGACGATCGGTCAAGCCCAGAGCGTGCTCCGGTAGTTACCACTGCGCGCCCTTGCGGAGGACGATCCTACGTTTCTTGCCCGGGGGCGCATCAAGGGTCTCATGACGACATGTGCGCGGGCGTACGATCCCAGTCCTCGGGCAGGGCCGGGACACTCCAGGACGGATCGGGACGCCAGTGCTGCCATCCGTCCGAGAACGGCGGCCCCCAGTCCCGGATCACCTCCACCACACGGTGGCCCGCCTCCCGTACCTTCCGCGCCCGTTGGCCGTCCATCAGCCCGTCCCGCTGGGCCTGCGCGAACTCGTCCTCGTCCAGCCAGCGCCAACTGCGGTCGGACTGGACGGAAATGTCGAGGAAGTGATCCTCGGAGTCCACCCCGCCGTCCCAACGCGCCAGAGGCTCCTCCAGGTTCACGTACCAGTTCTTGAACCGCCACCCCGGTTCCCAGAACAGCCACACCGACCACGGCTCGCCGGGCCGCGCGAGCTTCAGCACACCCGTCCCGAACCACCGGTCGCGCTGCACGGACCGCGGCTTGGTGTAGCGGCTCTCCAACGGCTCGACGTGCACGGGCGTACCGTCCGCGAGCACCGGCTTCACGCACTCGGTGCCCGGAGCCATCCACACGGCGAGCAGTTCACTGTCGTCCCGCACGACGGTGACGGGACGCACGATGTGGAACCGCGCGCCGCCGTTCTCCCGGTAACGCCACAGGATGTGACTCCCTGGCGCCCAGAACACCGCCGACCCGCCCGCGTTCACGTCGGCTCTCACCGCTCCACCGTCTGCCATGCACAGATATTAGGTGCCATAGGCATACGACGCTGCGGCGCGTGTCACGGTTCACGCGCGGAGGGCGACGGGTGCGCGATTGGTTACGGGTGCGTCATCCGCAGGACATCCAACGCCTCGTCGAGTTGTTCGGCAGTGAGGTCGCCACGCTCCACGTACCCGTTCTCGACGACGACCTGACGGATGGTCTTCCGCTCCGCCAGAGCCTTCTTGGCGACCTTCGCGGCCTCCTCGTACCCGATGTACTTGTTGAGCGGGGTCACCACGGAGGGCGACGACTCGGCGTACTCACGTGCCCGCTCGCGGTGGGCGACGACGCCGTCCACCGTCCGGTCGGCGAGCAGCCTCGACACGTTGGCGAGCAGCCGGATCGACTCCAGGACGTTCTTGGCGATGACGGGCAGCATCACGTTCAGTTCGAAGTTGCCGGCGGCTCCGGCGGTGGCGACGGTCGCGTCATTGCCGATGACCTGGGCGGAGACCATGAGCACGGCTTCCGGGATCACCGGATTGACCTTGCCGGGCATGATCGAGGAGCCGGGCTGGAGGTCGGGGAGACTGATCTCGGCGAGGCCGGTGCGCGGACCGGAGGCCATCCACCGCAGGTCATTGGCGATCTTCGTCAGCCCGACGGCGATGGTCCGCAACTGCCCGCTGGTCTCGACGATCCCGTCCCGGGCCCCCTGCGCCTCGAAGTGGTCGCGCGCCTCGGTGAGCGGCAGCCCGGTGGTGCGGGCGACTTCTTCGATGACGGCGGCGGAGAACCCGGGGGGCGTGTTGATCCCGGTCCCGACGGCGGTCCCCCCGAGCGGCAGCTCGGCAAGGCGCGGGAGGGAGGCCTGCAGCCGCTCGACGCCGTACCGCACCTGCGCCGCGTACCCCCCGAACTCCTGCCCCAGGGTCACCGGAGTGGCGTCCATGAGGTGGGTCCGCCCCGACTTCACGACGTCGGCGAACTCGTCCGACTTGCGGGCCAGGGAGTCGGCGAGGTGCTGGAGCGCCGGGACGAGATCCCGGGTGACGGCGGCGGTGGCGGCGATGTGGATGGACGAGGGGAACACGTCGTTGGACGACTGGGACGCGTTGACGTGGTCGTTGGGGTGTACGTCCCTGCCCAGCCGCTCGGTCGCGAGCGTGGCGATGACCTCGTTGGTGTTCATGTTGGACGAGGTCCCGGACCCGGTCTGGAACACGTCGACCGGGAAGTGTTCGTCCCAGTCCCCCCGGGCGACCTCGTCGGCCGCCTCCTGGATGCTCTCGGCGATGTCCTTGTCCAGCACCCCGAGACTCGCGTTGACCTTGGCGGCTGCTCCCTTGATCCGGGCGAGCGCTTCGATGTGGGCCCGTTCGATCCGCTGCCCGGAGATCGGGAAGTTCTCCACGGCCCGCTGCGTCTGGGCCCGCCACTTCGCGTCGGCGGGCACCTGCACCTCGCCCATGGAGTCGTGCTCGATCCGGTAGCGCTCGTTGCCGTCGTCGGCAGTCGTCGTCATCGTCGTACCTCCGGTAGGAGAGCATGGCCGCGCGAGGGCGTATTCCCCTGCTGGTTCCCCTGTCAGCATGATCTTCACGAACCGGGTTGTCGCGACGACGAGCCCCACCGTTCTTCGACCGACCGAGACGGGTGGTGGGCTCAGCCCGTCCGGCGCTTGAGGACGAGGCCGTTCAGGCCGATGGGGTCTGGGGCGCGGCCCCGTCGAGGTGCGGGGGCGGAGCCCTGGCGGGGTCGAAGGGGCGGAGCCCCTGGGTGACGGGACGGGTAGGGGCGGCGGGGGAGACATCCCTCCCCGGCCGCCCCGTCGGCGCTACGCCAGCCCAGGCCCCCGCACCGGAATCGACGTGAACGTGGGCGCGGGCGCCGGGTCCTGGAAGAAGTCGTTGCCCTTGTCGTCGACGACGATGAACGCCGGGAAGTCCTCGACCTCGATCTTCCAGACGGCCTCCATGCCGAGCTCCTCGTACTCGACGACCTCGACCTTCTTGATGCAGTCCTGGGCGAGGCGGGCGGCGGGGCCGCCGATGGAGCCGAGGTAGAAGCCGCCGTGGGTGTCGCACGCGTTCGTGACCTGGGCGGACCGGTTGCCCTTGGCCAACATCACCTTGGAGCCGCCGGCGGCCTGGAACTGCTCGACGTAGGAGTCCATGCGGCCGGCCGTCGTCGGGCCGAAGGAACCGGACGCGTAGCCCTGCGGGGTCTTCGCGGGGCCCGCGTAGTACACCGGGTGGTCCTTCAGGTACTGCGGCATCTCCTCGCCCGCGTCCAGCCGCTCCTTGATCTTGGCGTGCGCGATGTCGCGGGCCACGACCAGCGGACCGGTGAGCGAGAGGCGGGTCTTGACGGGGTACTTGGTCAGCTCGGCGAGGATGTCGTCCATCGGCTGGTTCAGGTCGATCTTGACGACGTCACCCTCGGTCTCCAGGTGCTCGTCCGTCGTCTCCGGCAGGAAGCGCGCCGGGTCGGTCTCCAACTGCTCCAGGAAGACGCCCTCGGCGGTGATCTTCGCGACCGCCTGACGGTCGGCGGAGCAGGAGACCGCGATGGCCACCGGGCAGGACGCGCCGTGCCGGGGCAGGCGCACCACGCGTACGTCGTGGCAGAAGTACTTGCCGCCGAACTGCGCCCCGATGCCGATCTTCTGCGTCAGCTCGAAGACCTTCCCCTCCAGCTCCTTGTCCCGGAAGCCGTGGCCCAGCTCCGAGCCCTCGGCGGGGATCTCGTCCAGGTAGTGCGCGGAGGCGTACTTGGCCGTCTTCAGCGCGTACTCCGCGGACGTACCGCCGACGACGATCGCCAGGTGGTACGGCGGACAGGCGGCCGTACCCAGCGAACGGATCTTCTCCTCCAGGAACTTCATCATGGAGGACTCGTTCAGGACGGCCTTCGTCTCCTGGTAGAGGAAGGACTTGTTGGCGCTGCCGCCGCCCTTCGCCATGAACAGGAACTTGTAGGCGCCGCCGTCCGTCGCGTACAGCTCGATCTGCGCCGGCAGGTTCGAGCCGGTGTTCTTCTCGTCCCACATGGTGAGGGGGGCCATCTGCGAGTAGCGCAGGTTCAGGTTCAGGTACGCGTCGTAGATGCCGCGGGACAGGGCCGACTCGTCGCCGCCGTCCGTGAGCACGTTCTGGCCGCGCTTGCCCATGACGATCGCCGTGCCGGTGTCCTGGCACATCGGCAGCACGCCCGCGGCCGCGATGTTCGCGTTCTTCAGCAGGTCCAGCGCCACGAACTTGTCGTTGCTCGACGCCTCGGGGTCGTCGATGATCCGGCGCAGCTGGGCCAGGTGGGCCGGGCGCAGGTAGTGCTGGATGTCATGGATGGCCTCCTCGGCGAGCTTGCGCAGCGCCTCCGGCTCGACCTTGAGGAACGTCCGCCCGTCGGCCTCGAAAGTGGAGACACCCTCGGAGGTCACCAGCCGGTACGGGGTGGTGTCCTCTCCCATGGGGAGCAGATCGGTGTACGCGAACTCAGGCATCTCGCCCATTCCTCACTCGACAGACGGCCGCTGGCCTCCATTGGCAGCGCCCACCAGCGTAGAACCTGCCGCTGACAGCGGTCTTGTGAGGTAAGGCTCAGTTCGTGGGATCGAAGCCGGGTCGAGGTTGTCCACACCCCTAGTCGCGATCTATCGCGTTTGGGTACGCTGCTGCCGTGGACCTTCAGAAGCACACCGAACCGCAGGTGCAGTCCCCGGCCGAACTCCGCGCCTCGGACGCCGACCGCGACCGGATCGCCGACATCCTCCGCGAGGCCCTCGCGGAGGGCCGCCTCACCGCCGACGAGCACGCCGAGCGCGTCGAGGGGGTGCTGAACGCCAAGCGGCTCGGCGAGCTGGAGGTCTTCATCCGGGACCTGCCGGCCGCCCACGAGCGCCGGGCCACCCCGCTCTACACCCCGGCCCCGAACCGCCCCACCGACGCGATCCCGCACGACCCGGACGACAACGTGGTCGCGGTCTTCAGCAGCGCCGTCCGCAAGGGCCGCTGGCGAGCGGGCCGCCGTATCCACGCGTACGCCGTGTTCGGCTCCGTGGAGATCGACCTCAGCGAGGCGATCTTCGAGTACCGGCAGGTCGTCATCAAGGCGATCTCGGTCTTCGGCAACGTCGAGGTCCGCGTCCCGGAGAACGTCTCGCTGCGCGGCACCGGCGGTGGCGTCCTCGGCAACTTCGAGGTGGACACGCTGGATTCGACGGATCCCGACGCGCCCGTCGTCTACGTGGACGGCTGGTCCGTGCTCGGCAACATCGAGGGCAAACCCAAGCGCGGAAAGCTCGTCGCGGACATCCTGGACCGCGTGCACCGCAAGGTCGACAGGAGTTTGCGCAAGCACCTGGATCATTGACGGTTGTGAATTCGACGGCATGCGCAGCCGAGGGATCGTCGTCCGTCGCGCCTGAGAGCGCGTACAAGCCCCTGGATCCCAGCGGTTGGGAACTCAGTGCATAGGCGCGCGCACAGCGGGTAGGCCTTGCTGCATCGTCGCTCGCTCGCGAAGCCGTCGTCAGGAGTAGACCGTGCTGCAACCGCCGCATTCGTCCCTGCAGGTCGCTGCCGTTCCGGCCCAGCGGGTGCCAGTGCGGGACAGGGACCAAGACGCACCCTGGCACACCGAGGCGGTGTGCCGGCGCGACGAGGCCGGCCTGTTCTTCGCACCGTCCAAGGAACCCACCGCCGCCCGGCTGTCCCGCGAGGAGGCCGCGAAGCGTGTCTGTGGGCGCTGTCCGGTCATGGTCGAGTGCCGCGAGCACGCGCTCCTGCAACCGGAACCGTACGGCGTCTGGGGCGGCCTGACCGCCGCGGAACGCCGAGTGGTCCTGGCCAGGCGCCGCCGCCGCGACCTGGAGCTGAAAAAGGCGACGAGGCCGGCGGACCGCATAGCGGCCGCGGGCTGACCGGCCCGCCCGACATACGCCGAGGGGCGCCCCCACCGCACCGGGGGCGCCCCTTCGACGCTGGACGGGGGTTGCGCACCAACCCCCGGCGGACCTACTTCGCCTTGTCGAAGTCGATCGCGCTGTAGGCCCGCAGCTTGCTCAACCGGTGCTCGGAGTCGATCCGCCGCACCGTCCCCGACTTCGACCGCATGACGATCGAGTCGGTGGTCGCGGTCTCCGACCGGTACCGCACGCCCCGCAGCAGCTCACCGTCGGTGATGCCCGTCGCCACGAAGAACACGTTCTCGCCGGAGACCAGGTCGTCGGTCGTCAGCACACGGTCCAGGTCGTGCCCCGCGTCGATGGCCCGCTGCCGCTCCTCGTCGTCCTTCGGCCACAGCTTGCCCTGGATCGTGCCGCCCAGGCACTTCACGGCACAGGCGGAGATGATGCCCTCCGGCGTGCCGCCGACGCCGAGCAGCAGGTCGACGCCGGTGCCCTCGCGCAGCGCCAGGATCGATCCGGCCACGTCACCGTCGGAGATCAGCCTGATGCGCGCGCCGGTCTCCCGAACCTCCTCGATGAGGCCCTGGTGCCGCGGCCGGTCCAGGATGACGACGGTGACGTCCTCGGGTGTGGACCGCTTGGCCTTGGCGACCCGGCGGATGTTCACGGACACGGGCGCGTTGATGTCGACGAAGTCGGCGGCCTCGGGGCCGGTCACCAGTTTGTCCATGTAGAAGACGGCGGACGGGTCGAACATCGACCCGCGGTCGGCGGCGGCCAGCACGGCGATCGCGTTGGTCATGCCCTTCGCGGTCAGCGTGGTCCCGTCGATCGGGTCGACGGCGATGTCGCACTCGGGCCCGGTCCCGTCGCCGACGCGCTCCCCGTTGAAGAGCATCGGGGCCTCGTCCTTCTCGCCCTCCCCGATGACGACCACGCCGTTCATCGAGACGGTGGAGACGAGCGTCCGCATGGCCCGAACCGCGGCACCGTCGGCGCCGTTCTTGTCGCCGCGCCCGACCCAGCGGCCCGCGGCCATGGCCGCGGCTTCGGTCACCCGGACGAGTTCCAGGGCGAGGTTGCGGTCGGGAGCTTCGGAGGGAACCTCGAGCTCGGACGGCAGATGATGATGCTCGGTCATCGGAGCGCACCTTTCTGATACGGCGACGGCCGGATGAGGGTATGGGCCCGACTCTATCGTCAGGCAGACAAAATGAGCAGGGGGCCCCACGGATGAGCGGACCAGGGCACCTGCGACGATAGGGGCGTGGCAGGTTCGAACGGTAAGCAGAAGACGGTCCGGGACATGATCCTCTCCCTGGGTCTGATCGGGCTCATGGCGGGTGTCATCTACCTCTTCATCCCGCACGACGACTCCGATCCGGAGATCAAGAAGGTCGACTACCGCGTCGAGCTGCTCACGGCACGCCGCGCCGCGTCCTACCCGGTGGCGGCGCCCGAGGGTCTCTCCGCGGGCTGGAAGGCCACCTCCGTCCGCTATCAGGGCGACAACTTCGACACCTGGCACCTGGGCTTCCACGCCCCCGACGGGGAGTACGTCCAGGTCGAGCAGTCGACTCAGAAGCCGTCGGCGTTCATCGACGAAGCCAGCCAGGGCGGCGAGGCGACGAAGACCACCCAGGAGATCGGCGGCCGGACCTGGACGCGGTACACCGGAGGCCGGTACGACGCGCTCGTGCACCAGGGTGACGGGGCGACGACGGTGGTGGCGGGCACGGGCTCGTTCGAGCGGCTGACGGAGATGGCCGGGTCGCTCAAGACGGCGTGAGCCGCGTCGGCGGGACGAAGACCCCGGCGCGCACAGGCAGGACGCGGGCTCTCGTGCGACAGGCATGACGAAGGCCCCCGGCGTTGCCGCCGGGGGCCTTTCGTGTCTGTGGGTCGTTCGCTCAGACGGTGGTGACGACCTCGTCGTAGGCCAGACGCGGGGAGCGCGGGAACCAGGCGTCGTCGCCCGGCTTGCCGATGTTGACGACCATCAGCGGGGTGTGGTCGTCGTCGAGGAACTCCTTGCGGACGCCCTCGAAGTCCAGACCGGTCATCGGGCCCGCGGCGAGACCCGCGGCACGGACGCCGATGATGAAGTACGCGGCCTGAAGGCCGGCGTTCAGCGCGGCGGCACCCTCACGGGCGGAGCGCTCGCCGAAGAAGACGTCCTTGGCCTGCGGGAAGTGCGGGAAGAGCTCCGGCAGCTCCTCGTGGAACTCGTTGTCCGCGGAGAGGATCGCGACCAGCGGGGCGGTGGCCGTCTTGGGCCGGTTGCCCTCGGCCATGTGCTGGACCAGGCGCTCACGGGCCTCGGCGGAGCGGACCAGGGTGACGCGCAGCGGGGACTGGTTGAAGGCGGTCGGACCGTACTTGACCAGGTCGTAGATCGCCTGCACCTGCTCGTCGGTCACCGGCTCGTCGGTGAAGGTGTTCGCGGTACGGGCCTCACGGAACAGGAGGTCCTGGGCGGCGGGGTCAAGGACGAGAGACATGAATGAACCTTCTCGAGACGTACGTCGGGTCTGGGGTACCGGACCGGCTGACATCGACGACCGTACGTGAATGAAGTTCAACCTTCAACAAAAACCGGAGCGTGGTGATCCGCCTCACAGGGCCGGAGGCCGCCCTCTCGTCGCCGCGGGGGCTGCCCCGCTTCCCGGCCGCTCCTCGTACCTGGCCGCTACTCGGCGTCGCCGGTGCCTTCCCGGTCAGCCGGCGCCTCCTCCGCGAGGGCCGCGTCCAGCCGTGCCCGCGCCCCCTCGAGCCAGCGCCGGCACACCTTGGCCAGCTCCTCGCCCCGCTCCCAGAGCGCGAGGGACTCCTCCAGCGTCGTACCGCCCGCCTCCAGCCGCCGCACCACGTCGATCAGCTCGTCCCGCGCCTGCTCGTACCCGAGCGCCTCATCCACCTTGCTGCTCATTCGCCCACCCTAGAGCCTGTCCGGTGGCCCACCACGGGGCCGCGGGGCCTGGCACGCACATCTGCCGCGTTGTCGTCAGTCGCCGACTCCCCCACTCTCGACTTCGCTCGAGCGGGGGGACCCCCATCGCGTCGACTCCCTCCTCCGCCTTGCAGCCGCACGCACCAGGCCCCGCTCACCCGTGCCTATTCGGCGCGGTGAGTCGGCGTCGGGCTGGTCCGCCGGAAAGGCCCTGCATCGACTCGAACCACGAACTCACCCTCGGCGACCCGCGCCCGCAGGACCTCGTCCCCCGTGACCTCGTCGGGGTCGCGGACGACGTGGCCGTCGGTCTTCTGGAGCACGGCGTACCCCCGCTTGAGGGTGGCGGCGGGGGAGAGGGCCACCACGCGTGCGTGCGTGTGCGTCAGCTCGGAGTCGGCGCGGTCGAGGTGATGGCCGAGGGTGCGCCGGCCGCGGTCGAGCAGGGCCGCGACCTGGTCGGCCCGCTCGTCGATCATCCGGTGCGGATCCTCTATCACCGGCCGGGCGAGCGCCTGGGCGAGCCCGCGTTCCTCCCGGTCGACGAACGCCTGCACACACCGCCGGGCCCGGTCCCGCAGCATCCGCACCCGCTCGAACTCCTCACCGACGTCCGGCACCACCTTCTTGGCGGCGTCGGTCGGGGTGGAGGCGCGCACATCGGCGACATAGTCGAGGAGCGGTGTGTCGGGTTCGTGCCCGATGGCGGACACGACGGGCGTACGGCAGCTCGAGACGACCCTGATCAACTGCTCGTCGGAGAACGGCAGCAGATCCTCCACGCTGCCGCCCCCGCGCGCGACGACGATCACGTCCACCTCGTCGATCTCGTCGAGCTCCTTCACGGCCTGCACGACCTGCGGCACGGCGTGCACCCCCTGCACGGCCACATTGCGCACCTCGAAGCGGACGGCGGGCCAGCGGTGCCGGGCGTTCTCCAGCACGTCCCGCTCCGCGGCGGACGCCCGCCCGCAGACCAGCCCGACGAGCTGGGGCAGGAAGGGCAGCGGCTTCTTGCGCTCCGGCGCGAACAGCCCCTCGGCGGCGAGGGTCTTCTTCAACTGTTCGAGCCGGGCGAGCAGTTCGCCGACGCCGACCGGCCTTATCTCCGCGGCCCGCAGCGAGAGCTGCCCCCGCGGGGCGTACCACTCCGGCTTCGCGAGGACGACGACCCGCGCACCCTCGCTGACGACATCGGAGACGGCGTCGAACACCTGCCGATAACAGGTGACGCCCACGGAGATGTCGTACGACGGATCCCGCAACGTGAGAAAGACGACCCCCGCTCCCGGCCGCCGCGACAACTGGGTGATCTGCCCCTCCACCCACACCGCCCCGAGCCGGTCGATCCACCCTCCGATGAGCCGGGAGACCTCACCGACGGGCAGGGGCGTTTCGGGGGACGTGTTGACAGCCATGCCGCGAGGGTAACGGCCGCGTACGACAACGCCCCGTCGTGCGTCGCCCGGTCTCGCGAGTGCCCCGTGCGCGTGGTCCTCGCCGCACGCCCGCCCCGCTCACCGCCGGTCTCCCCACCGGCCCGGCGCCCGGGCGATCTTCGACCCGCCGAACGCGGCCTTACGATGGGGTGCATGACTGCTTCGCCTGGCCGCCGTGTCCTGCTCGCCGCCCCCCGTGGCTACTGCGCGGGTGTGGACCGCGCCGTGATCGCCGTCGAGAAAGCCCTGGAGCAGTACGGCGCTCCCGTCTACGTCCGGCACGAGATCGTCCACAACAAGTACGTCGTGCAGACCCTGGAGAAGAAGGGCGCCATCTTCGTCGAGCAGACGGAGGAGGTGCCGCCGGGCAACATCGTCATGTTCTCGGCGCACGGCGTCGCCCCGACCGTCCACGACGAGGCCCAGCAGGGCCGGCTCGCCACCATCGACGCGACCTGCCCGCTGGTCACCAAGGTCCACAAGGAAGCCGTCCGCTTCGCGAGCGAGGACTACGACATCCTCCTGATCGGGCACGAGGGCCACGAGGAGGTCATCGGCACCTCCGGCGAGGCCCCCGACCACATCCAGCTCGTCGACGGCCCGGCCGACGTCGCCAAGGTCGAGGTCCGCGACGAGTCGAAGGTCGTCTGGCTCTCCCAGACCACCCTCTCCGTCGACGAGACCATGGAGACCGTCGACGCCCTGAAGGAGAAGTTCCCGCAGCTCATCTCCCCGCCCAGCGACGACATCTGCTACGCCACGCAGAACCGTCAGCTCGCGGTGAAGCAGATGGGCGCCGAGGCCGAGCTGGTGATCGTCGTCGGCTCCCGCAACTCCTCCAACTCCAAGCGCCTGGTCGAGGTCGCCAAGCTCGCGGGCTCGCGGGAGGCCTACCTCGTGGACTTCGCCGACGAGATCGACGAGGCGTGGCTGGAGGGCGTGTCCACGGTCGGCGTCACCTCCGGTGCCTCCGTGCCGGAGATCCTGGTCGAGCAGGTCCTGGAGTGGCTGTCGCAACGCGGCTTCGAGGACGTCGAGTTGGTCAAGGCGGCCGAGGAGTCCATCATCTTCTCCCTGCCGAAGGAACTGCGCCGCGACCTGCGCGAGGAGGCGGCGGCGCTGATGGAGCAGCGCGGTGGATCCGGTGCGGATGGTGTGTGAGAAGTCCTCGGCCGATGCCTGAGGGCACCTCGGCCGAATAACTGTCAGTCGTCCGTCGTAACGTAGAGCCATGCAGATCTTCGGCGTGGACATCGGTGGATCCGGGATCAAGGGCGCCCCTGTGGACCTGGACAGGGGCGACCTGGCGGACGAGCGTTTCAAGGTGCTGACTCCGCATCCGGCGACCCCGGACGGGGTGGCCGACGGCGTCAAGCAGGTCATCGACCACTTCGGCTGGACCGGACCGGTGGGGCTCACCTTCCCGGGTGTGGTGACCGGCGGGGCCACGATCCGTACGGCGGCCAATGTCGACAAGGGCTGGATCGACATGGACGCGCGGGCGCTGTTCAGCGACCGTCTGGGCGGCCTGCCGGTGACGGTGGTCAACGACGCGGACGCGGCGGGCGTCGCCGAGATGAACTTCGGCGCCGGCCAGGGCCGCAAGGGCACGGTCGTCCTGCTCACCTTCGGCACGGGCATCGGCAGCGCCGTCTTCGTCGACGGCGTCCTCGTCCCCAACACCGAGCTGGGTCACCTGGAACTGCACGGGCACGACGCGGAGACGCGCGCCTCCAGCAAGGCCAGGGAGGTCGAGGACCTGACGTGGGAGCACTGGGCCCACCGCGTCCAGAAGTACCTCGCCCACGTCGAGATGCTCTTCTCGCCGGAGCTGTTCATCATCGGCGGGGGCGTCAGCCGAAAGTCACAGAAGTTCCTGCACCACATCGAGGGCATCAAGGCGGAGATCGTCCCGGCGCAGCTGCTGAACAACGCGGGGATCGTGGGGGCGGCGATGCACGCGGTCGAGGGGAACTAGGGATCACACGGGCGGGCGGTTTCTCGCGGCCCGGCGGTTCATCAGGCGGATCTTCCGAACCGTGGCGATCAGGCCGGCGATGAGCGTACCCCCGTACAGCCACCCGGCCTGCGTGGCGAGCGCCGTGAACAGCCCCATCAGCCGCCCGCCGGCCCCGCCCCCGGTCTCGGCCACGGGGATGAGCCCCACGGCGAAGGCGATCGGTACCACGATGGGGGCGGTCAGCAGATCGCCCCGCCGGATCCACACGGCGGTCACCACGCACACCGGCAGGAACAGGACGCCGTACACCGTGAGTGAGGCGCCGAACAGCAGCTGGTCGAGGCAGCCCAGCGCGAGCATCAGCGCCGCGCAGAACAGCCCGCCGCCGAGCCCGGTCAGCCGCGGGTTGGGCATCCGGCGTACGGACTGGACGATCGGCGGCGCGGTCGACCGTACCGCCGCGGGCCGCCGTGGCGGCACACCACCAGGCGCCGAAGGCGAACCGGTTCTGCCGGCCTTCGCGCTCCGTGTTGCCTGGGGCGGCAGGGGCGGCGGCACACCGCGTCGCGTTCCGTCGTGCGGGGATCGTGTCCTGTGTTGCTCCACCGGACCAACTTAGGTCGTTTTATGTGTCGAATCGCTCCTCAGACACGCCGTCGACCGGACCTTGGCCAAGCATTCGACACGTCGCCGGGGCGGGAGCGGGCACGCCGTAGACTGGTGGATCGGCCCCCAGGGGCCTGACGCCAGGGGCCCGCCCCCGGTCCTCTCGCCAGCCCTCTCACTCCGGGAAGTCGCACCGTGTCGCTCACGATCGGAATCGTCGGACTGCCGAATGTCGGCAAGTCGACCCTGTTCAACGCCCTGACCAAGAACGACGTGCTGGCGGCCAACTACCCGTTCGCCACGATCGAGCCGAACGTCGGCGTGGTGGGCGTCCCGGACGCCCGGCTGACCAAACTGGCCGAGATTTTCTCCTCCCAGCGGATCCTCCCGGCCACCGTCGACTTCGTCGACATCGCGGGCATCGTGAAGGGCGCCTCCGAGGGCGAGGGCCTGGGCAACAAGTTCCTGGCGAACATCCGTGAGTCCGACGCGATCTGCCAGGTCATCCGCGCCTTCAAGGACGAGAACGTCGTCCATGTCGACGGCAAGGTCTCGCCCAAGGACGACATCGAGACGATCAACACCGAGCTGATCCTCGCGGACCTCCAGACGATCGAGAAGGTCCTGCCGCGCCTCCAGAAGGAGTCGCGGATCAAGAAGGACATCGCCCCGAAGGTGAAGGCCGTCGAGGAGGCGAAGGAGATCCTGGAGAAGGGCGACACGCTGTTCTCGGCGGGCATCGTCCAGGGCTCCGGCAACGAGGAGCTGCTGCACGACCTGCACCTCCTCACCACCAAGCCGTTCCTCTACGTCTTCAACGTCGACGAGGACGAACTGGTCGACGACGACTTCAAGGCCGAGCAGCGCGCCCTCGTCGCCCCCGCCGAGGCGATCTTCCTCAACGCCAAGCTGGAGCAGGACCTCGCCGAGCTCGACGAGGAGGACGCGATGGAGCTCCTCCAGTCCGTCGGCGCCGAGGAGCCCGGCCTCACCACCCTCGCCCGCGTCGGCTTCAACACCCTCGGCCTCCAGACCTACCTGACGGCCGGCCCCAAGGAATCCCGCGCCTGGACCATCAAGAAGGGCGCCACCGCCCCCGAGGCCGCCGGCGTCATCCACACCGACTTCCAGAAGGGCTTCATCAAGGCGGAGGTCATCTCTTTCGGCGACCTGGTGGAGACCGGTTCGGTGGCCGAGGCCCGCGCGAAGGGCAAGGCCCGCATGGAGGGCAAGGACTACGTCATGCAGGACGGGGACGTGGTGGAGTTCCGCTTCAACGTGTGATCGCCCGCGGAATGTCAGAAGGGGCCGGTTCCGCCGGGACCGGCCCCCGTCGGTGGCGCCGGTCGGCACCACCGACACCCCTTACCGGCGTTCGGTCCTCCCCTTCGCGAGCCCGGCCACCAGGCCCAACAAACGCGACAGTTGACGCCTGCCCATAACGAGGCAGGATTCGGGGAGAGTTGTTCCGGCACCGGATCGATCTTGCACTCGCTGTGCGTCCGGCCTCGCGATGTGCGGTAGTCGATGCGCCAGTTGCAGAAGCCGCTGCTGAGGGCTCCGACGAAGGCACAGTCGACACTCGCATTGACGGCGGGGGCTCAGGCCCCGGATGTCCGCCGTCGTTGCGAGCAACTCCCGTGCCGGGTCGGCGGCCTGGTCGGCCGGCAGGCCGGTCGCCGCCGCCAGTTCCTCGCGCGCCGCCCCCGCCGCTCCGTCGGCCGGAAGGGCCGGCAGCGGCCGGACGCCGGGCGCGGAGAACACCGTCCCGCCCTCCGTGGCCGCCGCCCACCTCGCGGTCAGCCCGTTCGCCGCCCGGATCGTCGTATTCGTGACCGGCATTCCGCACCTGTGAGCCCCGCGCTTACCATGCGCTCTGTCGTACGTCAGTTCCGTACGGTCAACACCCCGGCCCCGCCGCCCGAACCAGGAAGCACGGTACCCGTGTCCATACCCCCGCCCCCTGGGCCCTACCAGCCTCAGGAACCCCAAGGGCCGTACCCGCAGGGCCAGTACCCGCCGCCGCCTCCGCCGTCCCCGCAGGGCCCGTACGGCCCTGCCTACGGCCCCTACCCTCAGCCTCCCTACCAGGGCTGGGGCCAGGGCTACAGCCCGTACAACCAGCCGGCGCCGGTCAACGGGCTCGCCATCGCCGCCCTCGTCCTCGGCATCCTGTGCTGCCTGCCGGCCGTGGGACTGGTCCTGGGACTGATCGCGCTGCGGCAGATCAAGAAGAGGGGCGAGCGCGGCAAGGCCATGGCCGTCATCGGGTCGGTGCTGTCGTCCCTCGGGCTCGCCCTGTGGGTGCTGACGCTCGCCACGAACGGTGTGTCGGAGTTCTGGGACGGGTTCAAGGAGGCCGCGAGCAGCAGCTCGCCGGCCAAGGGTGAGTGCTTCGACTCGCCGAGCGGCCTGGAGGGTTCGACGTACGACCTCGACGAGGTGTCCTGCTCCGGCACGCACGACGGCGAGGTGTTCGCGGTCGTCGTGCTGCCGGACGGCGACTTCCCCGGTGACACCTCGGTCACCGACACCGCCGAGGACAAGTGCTACAAGCTCCGCTCCGCCTACGCCATGGACACCTGGGCCGTACCGGACGACGTGGACGTGTACTACGTGGTGCCGTCCCAGGAGAGCTGGGATCTCGGCGACCGCGAGATCACCTGCGCGTTCGGCAATACGGACAGCGACGCGGCCATGGAGGGCGGCTCGCTGCGCAACGACGAGACGACGCTCGACGCGGACCAGCTCGCGTACCTGAAGGCGGTCAACGTCCAGCAGGCGGCCATGGAGTCGGTGCCCGAGGACCTTCCCGAGGACGATCTGGAGGCCAACAAGGAGTGGGCGGCGCGCATCGTGTCCGCGCTCGCCGAGGAGGCCGGCCTGCTGCGCGGCCACACGTGGCCCGCCGACGCCCGAAAGCCGGTCGAGGCCGTCGCCAAGGAGGTGGAGGCCCTTCAGGCGCCGTGGTCCAAGGCGGCCGTGGCCGCCGACGTGGACGCCTTCTACCTGCATTACGGCGAGGCCCTGGAGCTGGAGGACTCCGCCCTGTCGGTCACGGCACGCAAGGCTCTGGGGCTGGCCACCACTCCGCCGCCCGACGACGAGGGCGGCACCGGCGGAGACGTCGGGGGATCGGGTGACGACCTGGAGGTGTGACGGCGCCCATAGCGGGGAGAAAGCGCCTGCGTAAAGCCCTGCGAGGGCTTATGTCATCACATCGAGTGATTCTCTGGCCTTTGCTTGCATGGCACAACCCACGGTTGCCAGGCTGTTGCTGTCTGTACAAGCTGATGGGAGCGGCCAGTGACTTTCGGTGAGCAGCCGGCGTACCTGCGTGTCGCGGGTGATCTCCGCAAGAAGATCGTCAACGGTTCGCTGCCACCGCACACCCGCCTCCCGTCCCAGGCCAGAATCCGCGAGGAGTACGGCGTCTCGGACACCGTCGCGCTGGAGGCGCGCAAGGTGCTGATGGCCGAAGGGCTGGTCGAGGGCCGCTCCGGGTCCGGGACGTACGTGCGTGAGCGGCCGGTGCCCCGCAGCATCGCCCGCTCCGGCTACCGCCCGGCCGGCGGGGCCACGCCTTTCCGGCAGGAGCAGGCCGACGGCGGGACGCGCGGCACCTGGGAGTCGAGCAGCGAACAGGCCGAGGCGAGCGGTGCCGTGGCCGAGCGGCTCGCCATCCGGCCCGGCGACCGCGTGATGTGCACGAAGTACGTCTTCCGGGCGGCCGGCGAGGCGATGATGCTCTCCACCTCCTGGGAGCCCCTCGCCGTCACCGGCCGTACGCCCGTGATGCTGCCCGAGGAGGGCCCGCTCGGCGGCATGGGCGTCGTCGAGAGGATGGCCGCCATCGACGTGGTGGTGGACAACGTCACCGAGGAGGTCGGCGCCCGCCCCGGCCTCGCCGAGGAGCTCCTCGCGCTCGGCGGTGTCCCCGGCCATGTCGTCCTCGTGGTCCAGCGCACGTACTACGCCTCGGGCCGCCCGGTGGAGACGGCCGATGTGGTGATTCCGGCGGACCGGTACCGGGTGGCGTACCACCTCCCGGTGAAGTAGCGCGCATACCGGCCGACTTCTGCTGCGGCCGAGGTGACTCGATGCAGCCGGATGTGAAGTGGCGCACGCCCTCCTGGCAGTTGCCCCCGGCGAACGCCCAACGGGCTTATCTTCGTACGGCGTTCGAATTCGGCCGTTCCTGCAGGTCGGTGCCGATGCCGGGGTCATGTCGCCGGCCGGATGCGTCGACGCATAGAGGGGGCGCGTTCGACGATGCGCGCCCCCGGGCGCGCCGGTCGGTGCTGGCTGGTTGCGTACCTCTTTGTGAAAAGGCGAGTTCGCTGCGTAAAGGTTGGGCGTAGGCTCGGGCATATGCGGATTGCGGTTTCCTTAGCGGGCGGGGCTCGTCGCAGGCTGTGGGTGGGAAGCGGCCGGGCCGGGGCGGGAAGGAGCAGTGGGGCGCGATGAACGACGGCACGATCACTCTTCCCTGGCTCGTCATACGGCAGGACGACAACGGCAATCGCTACCGAGTGGGAAGGTACGCGACCCGCGCCGAAGCCCAGAAGATCGCGGACAGCCTCGACGGCCGCGGCCACAAGCAGCTCTACTGGGTCGAACGGATCGGGCAGAACGGCACCAGCTCGGCCGACTGAGCGCTCCCGTCCCGTCGGCCCCTGCGCTGTCGTAGGCTCCGGCGCATGACGGAACGGATCGTGGTGGTGGGGGCCGCCCTCCTCGACGGCGGCCGCCTCCTCGCCGCCCGCCGCAGCGCGCCCCCCGAACTCGCCGGACGCTGGGAACTGCCCGGCGGCAAGGTCGAGGCGGGCGAGACGCCCGAGGCGGCGCTCGTGCGCGAACTGCGCGAGGAACTCGGCGTCCGGACCGAGCCCGTCGAGCGGGTCCCGGGCGAGTGGCCCCTGAAGCCGCCCTACGTCCTCCAGGTGTGGACAGCCTGTCTCCTCCCCGGCTCCGACGACCCCAAGCCCCTCCAGGACCACGACGAACTCCGCTGGCTCGCTCCCGCCGAGATCTGGGACGTGCCCTGGCTGGACCAGGACGTGGCGGCGGTGCGCGAGGCGGCGACCCGGCTCGAGACCAGGACGCGCTGAACGTCGTAAGGCCGGGCGGCCGGGGGCCGGGGCGTGCTGAACGCCATGCGGCTGGGGCAGCCAGGGCCGGGGCGTGCTGATGGACGTGCGTTGTTCTTGACCGGCGTGCGCTGATCATCCCGTACGCCGTTGGTGTCACAGTGCGCCCCCGTGGGCGGTACTGCCGGCTTGATATCGGGTATGTGCCCATTAACCCCACGAAAACGGACATGGGTGAGCCGGCTGGCCCGGGATGTGATCGGCGTGATCGACACCGAAGGCGAGTGCGCCGAGTGGACCTTCCCGGCGGACCCGGGCGCCGTGCGCAGGGCTCGGGCCGTCGTCCGGGGGCGGCTGCGCGACTGGGCTCTCGGCAGCCTCGCGGACCTCGCGGCGCTCCTGGTCAGCGAGCTGGTCACGAACTCCCTGCGGCACGCGACCGGCCCCATCGGCGTACGGCTGGTGCGCCCCGCCGGCCTCGACGGCGTCCTGCTGGTGGAGGTCTCCGACCCGCTCCCGGACCCGCCCCGCGAGCGCGTCGCCCGGCCCGAGGACGAGAGCGGCCGGGGCCTGCAACTGGTGGCCCACTCCTCCCGCCGCTGGGGCACCCGGCCCGACGACGCGGGCAAGACGGTGTGGTTCGAACTCGCGGTGCCGGGATGAGCCGGCGGTGTACGGCCGCTTCCGCTCTGTCGAGCAACTGGTTCAGGCCAGTGGCGGTTGTGGATCCACGTGGTTCGACGACGTGTCCGCTGGTTAGAAGACTGTAGGTGTTGTCACGGTCCGGACCGAAAACCATCGGGACCGTGCTGTGATCGTGAACACCGTGTTGTGCGGCGCCGTAGTGCTGGATACTGCGGGCAGCCGCCCCCGGTGACCGGTGCCGGACGCGGTGAGCTGGAGGGGACGGTTCGCGTGAGCGAGATACCAGCGAAGGCCACGGAGTCGAAGGACCCGTCGGACGGCGCGAGGACGGAGGCCGCGGGTGATGCCGCTGCGGGCATCCGTCCGGAAGACGTGCCGCCCGGGGATGCCATGTGGCAGAGCAGTCCGCCTGGTTCGATCTACGACTACATCAAGGTCGCGTCCTTCTCCATCGGCCCCGACGGGCTGGTCGAGCAGTGGAGCCTGCGCGCCGAGCAGCTCTTCGGCATCGCCGCCGAGCGGGCCGTCGGCATGGACCCCATCGAGGCGTTCATCGACCCGGACCTGCAGGAGCGGGGCCAGCGGAAGATGGCGGAGATCCTCGACGGGCGGGAGTGGACCGGCGTGGTCCCCTTCGGCGTGCCGGACGCCGCGACCGGCGAGCGCGGACGGCAGGGGCTCGCCGAGGTGTACGTCATGCCGACGCGCACCGAGGACGGCGAGAAGGCCGCCGTCTGCATAGTCGTCGACGTCCGCACCCTGCGCAGCATCGAGACCGACCTCGCCGCCTCGCAGTCGATTTTCGGTCAATCTCCGTTCGGCTTCCTGCTGATCGACCCCGATCTGCGGGTGCGCCGCGCCAACCTGCAGTTCGCCAACACCTTCGGCGGCACCCCCGACGACCACCGCGGCAAGGGTGTGTACGACTATCTGCAGGGCCCGGAGGCCGAGCGGGTCGGCGCGACCCTGCGCCGGGTGCTGGAAACCGGCAACTCCATCACTGACATGCACGTCACGGGTTTCGTGCCGGGTTCCGACGAGCGCCGCCACTGGTCCATCAACCTCTACCGCGTACACAGCGGCTCCGGCCGCCCCATCGGCATCGCGTGGCTCGGACTCGACATCACCGCCCGTCGCGCCGCCGCCCGCGAGGCCGCCAACGCCCGGCGCAATCTCGCCCTCCTGAACGAGGCCGGTGCCCGCATAGGCAACTCCCTCGACCTGGAGACCACCGCCCGAGAACTCCTCGACGTCGTCGTCCCCGGCTTCTGCGACCTGGCGACGGTCGACCTCTACCAGGGCCTGCTGGCCGGCGACGAGACTCCGCCGGGCCTCGCCGACGGCAGCGCGGAACTCCGCCGCGTCGCCTTCGCCAGCGCCGTCTCCGACGCGCCCTTCGCCGGTTCGGGCGACCCGGTCGCGGTCGGCGCGGTCCACCACTACCCCTTCAACTCGCCCTGCGCGGACGCCCTGCGCACGGCCCGCCCGCAGTGGGTGCCCGCCGAGGACGGCGGCCTCGTCCAGTCCACGCTCGCCGTGCCGATGGTCGCCCACGACACGGTCGTGGGCATCGCGCAGTTCGCCCGGACGAAGGGCAGCGAGCCGTTCGGAGACCGGGACCGGGACCTCGCGGTGGAGCTGGCCGCGCGGGCGGCCGTCTGCATCGACAACGCCCGCCTGTACCGGCGCGAGCACGAACGCGCGTTGATACTGCAGCGGTCGTTGCTGCCCCCCGGCGACCCGGTCGCCTCCGGCCTCGACATCGCCTGCCGCTACCTGCCCGGCAACTCCTCCTCGGACCGGCCGAGCGAGGTCGGCGGCGACTGGTTCGACGTGATCGAACTGCCGGGGCACCGTACGGCGCTGGTGGTGGGGGACGTGATGGGCCGCGGCCTGCGGGCCGCGGTGGCGATGGGTGAACTGCGGTCGGCCGTACGCACACTGGCCCTGCTGGACCTCGAACCGGCGGAGGTCCTCTCCGCGTTGGACGAGATCGCGCGCGGCCTCGGGGCGCCGGGAGGCGTCCAGCAGGCCACCCGCGCGGCCCGTCGCCCCCGCGAGGCCGACCTCTCCGAGGTGTATCTGGCGACGTGCGTGTACGCCGTCTACGACTCGGTGACCCGCAGGTGCACGTTCGCGAACGCCGGCCACCTGCCTCCCGTCCTGGTCGAACCCGGTGAGGCGGCGCTGATGCTCGACGTGCCGCCGGGCATGCCGCTCGGCGTGGGCGGCGAGCCCTTCGAGGAGGTGGAGGTCGAACTGCCGGAGGGCGCCCTGCTCGCGCTCTACACGGATGGACTGGTCGAATCGCGCGACCACCCGCTGGACGAGGGCCTCCAGGCCTTCGTAGGAGCGCTGACGGACCCCTCCAGCCCCCTGGAGGACGTCTGCGACCACGTCCTGCACACCCTCGACAGCCTCCACGGCGAGGACGACATCGCCCTGCTCATGGCACGCGTCCAGGGCCTGCCCGCCGACTCGGTCGGCGACTGGACGCTGCCGCGCGAGCCGCGCAGTGTGGGCAAGGCCCGCGAGTACGCCCGCGGCCAGCTGCAGCGCTGGGACATGGAACCCCTGGTCGACACGACGGAGCTGCTGGTCAGCGAACTGGTCACGAACGCCCTGCGCTACGGCGAGGGCGACATCAGGCTGCGGCTGCTGCTAGACCGCACGCTGGTGTGCGAGGTCTGGGACTCCGGCCTGGTCCAGCCCCGCCGCCGCCGCGCCCGCGACACCGACGAGGGCGGTCGCGGCCTGCAACTGGTCGGCCTCCTCAGCGCGGCCTGGGGCTCCCGCCGGACGCCCCGCGGCAAGACGGTGTGGTTCGAACTCCCGCTGCCGGACGGGGAGACCGGCCTGGCGGATCCGGCGGAGGCCCTGCTGAGCCTGTTCTGAGCGAGGCGGGTGAGCCCGAGGGGGCCTCACGAGGTCGGGGAGTCGCGGTGTGCCCGGCTGCCGGGGCCGCCGAAGCCCGCCGGCGGGGCGGTGTCCGTGTGGGGGTTGCCGCGCAGGCGGACGTCCTGCTCGGCGAGCTCCCGCGCCCGGCGGGCCAAGGTGTCGGCGTGCAGTCGGTCCATGAGCGTGGAGGGCGGCGCGGCCGGTCCGGTCGGCGCCGTGTCCCGGGCCGCCGCCAGCAGGGTGCGGGCCTCGGCGCCCACCGCGGCCCGGTGCACCGCGATGAAGGCGTCCGCGTCGGCGATCGCGTGGTGCGCCGTGAGCAGGGCGGCGGCCGGGAGGACGCCGCCGCGGCCGGTGGCGAGTGGTGCGGCCGCCTCGACGATCCGTCGCAGGAGGTCCAGAGGGTCGTACGGACGGGCGCCGGTCAGCGTTTGCCGTACGGAGGCCAGGACGGCGTCGGCGTGCCGGAGCCGGGCGCGCAGTTCGCCCACGGGAACGTGGGACAGGGGGCCGTTCGAAGGTCCCTGCTTTCCGGTGGCCGGCATTGCTCGTACCACCGCCAACTCCGCCTCCGCGCCCGTCAGGGTGGCCGCGAGCATCTCCCGGGCCGTCGTCAGATCCGCCGCCAGCCGCTCCACCCGGTCGAGCAGTACGGCGGCCCGCGCGATGGCGCCCTCGGCGGCGCGGAGATCGCCGGCCGTGCGGTCCCGGTCGCCGGAGTCGGCGGCCTGGCGGGACCGGTTGAGGTGGGTGGTGGCGAAGACCAGGTGGTCCTTGGCCTGCTCGACGTAGCCGGTGACCGGGGCGGTGGCGGAGGGCGCGTAGTGCCGGGTGACGTCCGTGAGGGTCGTCTCGCTGGTCGCCGTGCGGGCTGCCAGTTCGCGGAACCGGGTCTCCGCGAAGGCCAGGGCCTCCCCGGACTCCAGGGCCGGCCCGCGCAGTCGGTCGAAGGCCGCCGCCTCCCTGTCCAGTCGGCGGGCCGCCTCCTGGCATCGGCCCACGATCCCGGTCAGCGCGTGACGACGGGATGGCTCGTCCTCCGGGACGCCCGCGTCGTACCGGTGGCGGATGCGGAAGGCGGCGGACAGTTCGGCCTCCGCCTCCCGTACGGCCCGGCTGAGCGGCGCGACGGCCGCCGATCCCGCACGCGGCCCGGCGAAGCTCAGTTCCTCGCGGCCGGCGCGGATCCGGTCGTCGGCCTCGGCCAGCAGCGTCCGTGACTGTTCGTCGAGGCCGGTGAGGGGCGCGGAGGGGGGCGCCGGGTGGGTGCTGCCGCCCGGGGTCGTACGGGTTCGGGCCCGCCGGGTGCGTCGCAGGTAGCCGTATCCGGCCAGGACTCCTGCCGCGCCCACCACGGCGAGCGGCAGGACCAGGTCGGCGGCCGACGTCTCCTCGTCCTCCTGCGCGGCGGCGACCTGGGCGTCGGTGCTGATCGCAACCGGAACGTCCGTGTTGATCGTCATCCCTGGCAACACCAGCCACACGAGCCCGGCCGCACCGCCCAGCAAGGCATGCGCCACCCGCACCGATATGTGAGAGCGAGTGCGCCGCGGGCGGCTCCGGATCAACGATGACGTCACGTTTCGGAGCGTATGAGGAGGAATGCGGGGGCGCGACCGGGGTGGCGGCTGGCCGTACACCGATGGGGGAGGGGAACGCCGTCATGGAACGTTCTGGGGGGACGGGGATGGAAGCACAGCGGGAGCCCGAGAAGGGCGAGACACCTGCGGCAGCGGAAGCGGACAGTGATCAGGCCGCGCCACCGCAGCCGAAGCCGGACCCGGAGGCAACGCCGGGTGCGGACCCGGACGCGGGCCCGAACGCGGACCCGGGCCCGAACGCGGACCCGGGCCCGAACGCGGACCCGGACCCGGGCCCGAACCCGGACCCGGGCCCGGACCCGGACGCGGACCCGGAGCCCCTGCCCGAGCAGAAGCGGCGGCGGTCCTGGGGCCGATGGGTCCGTCGCACCGCCCTCGCGGTCGTCCTGGTCGTCGTCCTGCCGGTGCTCGCGGCCCAGATCGCCCTCCGGGTGAACTACACCGGCGATCCGGCGGCCGGCACGCACACCCGCGACAAGGACGCGATCTGGCTCGGGCACGCCTGGGTCGACGGGCGGAAGAAGGACGCCGACGTCACCGCTCTGGCCCGGCGGCTGCAGACGACCGGGATCCGTGACCTCTACGTCCACTCCGGGCCGCTGGAGCACGACGGCACGCTTCCCGAGTCGGCGTATCCCAGGGCGCGTTGGTTCATCGACGCGATGCACGGCGCGGCGCCCGGCATCCGTGTGCAGGCCTGGCTCGGTGACGTGCTCGCCACCGAGAGCCCGAACGGCATGCGGCTGGAGCGGCCGAAGACCCGGGCCGCCGTCGTCGCGTCCACCCGGCAGATCCTGGCCGTCGGCTTCGACGGCGTGCACTTCGATCTGGAGCCGCTGCACTCGGGCGACCGGAACTACCTCACCCTCCTCGACTCGCTGCACCGCGTCACCCGCGCGCGGGACGCACAGCTGTCGATCGCCGCGCACCAGATCGATCCGGTGCCGGGGTTCCACTCCTTCTGGGGCACGGTCGCCGGGCACCCGAAGTGGTGGTCGCAGAAGTTCTTCGGGCAGGTCGCGCGCCGGGTGGACCAGATCGCGGTGATGTCGTACGACACGATGCAGCCGTTGGAGAGCACGTACGGCGGTTACGTCGCCCAGCAGACCGCGTTGGCTCTGGAGGTCACCCCGCAGTCCACCGACCTGCTCATGGGCCTGCCCTTCTACCACGAGAACCGGTTCGGCCACTGGAATCACGCCGAGACCGTCTCCGCCGCGGTGCGGGGGGTCCGGCTGGGTCTGTCCCGCACGGACGCGGACCGCGCGAACTTCGGCGTTGCCGCGTACGTGGACTTCGCGGCCACGGAAGAGGACTGGACGGCGTACCGGGAGGGATGGGTGCGCTGAGGCATACCCGGCGCTACCTGAGAACCGGCTGCGGTCGGCTCCCGTCGGCGCGAGCATCCGACGATGACGGCCGACCGCAGGCCCCTCACCCGCGACGACCTCACCCCCCTCGCCCGGGCGGCGGAACCGCCCCCTCCGGCTCCTGGACGGCGACCACCCGGGACCGGGGACGATGCGGGCCGGAGCGGAGCACCATCTGGGCCGGGCCCTGGAGCTGATCAAGCGCCGGGGTACGGCGACGTAAACATCCCGTGGCCGAGACGTCATGCGCGCTTCGCCCGCACGGGCCCCTCCGTTGGTTGTGAGTGGGCTGTGGCCGCCCTACCGTCCACGGATGCGAGCGCTACTCACCAGCAAGACCGCCCGGCGTGCCCTGCGGCCGATCGTCGAACTCCTCGACCAGCGCATCGAGCGCCAGGTCCGCCGGGTCGTGACGAACACCGTCGGGAACACCCCGGGAAGCACCGCGCCCGACGCGACGACGCAGCAGGAGCTGAACAAGCTGCGCAGCCGCCAGCGCCCCCTGGAGCTGTTCTTCGACGGCACCGGGCGCGGCGCGTCACGGCTGCCGTCCGCGCCCCACCTCGACCGCACGATCGCGGAGCTGGCGCGGGTGACCGGGGACAAGGACGGCGCCGAGCGCAATGTCGCCCAGGCGTTCCGGCTGCTCATCGCGTTGGAGGCGCTCGGGGTCGGCCGGATCGCCGGCGGCACCATGAACATCGTCGGCAAGCTGTCCGCCGTACCGCTGCTCGATCCGCCGAACGACGAGATCCTGGAGATCGGCACCCTGTACGGGATGTTCGGCGCCGCCCTGATCCGGATGATGGAGCGTGCGGGGCGTGACCCGCGGCTGACGATCGTCGATCCGCTCGCGGGAACACAGCTGCAGCCCGGCGCCACCATGGGCGCCGACGCCTCGGGCACCCCCGTGCGGGGAGCCGCGGTGCGCACCAACCTGGCCCTGGCTGGCGCGGCCGGCACCGCCACCCGCATCCAGCAGGGCTTCTCCGAGGACCCCGAGGTGCGCGCCCTGGTATCCGACCGCTCCTACGGCGTGATCGTCGTCGACGGCGACCACTCCGCCTCCGGTGTGGCGGCGGACCTGGAGTGGGCCGAGCGGATCGTCGCCCCCGGCGGCATCGTCGTGCTGGACGACTTCGGGCACCCGAAGTGGCCCGGCATCAAGGAGGCCTTCGAGAAGCACATGGCCACCGAGACCCGGTTCACCTACCTCGGACAGGTGGCGCACTCGGGCTATCTGCGGGCATCAGCCTGACGAAGGCCGGCGCCGGATCCTGTCGCCGAGCCACACGAGCGGGTCGTACTTGCGGTCGACCGCCCGTTCCTTCAGGGGGATCAGCGCGTTGTCCGTGATCTTGATGCCCTCGGGGCAGACCTCCGTGCAGCACTTGGTGATGTTGCAGTAGCCGAGACCGTGCTCGTCCTGGGCGGTCTTCTTGCGGTCGAGGCCGGTCTCGTCGGCCGCGTCCAGCGGGTGCATGTCCAGTTCCGCGACCCGCATCAGGAAGCGCGGGCCGGCGAAGGCCGGTTTGTTCTCCTCGTGGTCGCGGACCACATGGCAGGTGTCCTGGCACAGGAAGCACTCGATGCACTTGCGGAACTCCTGTGACCGGTCCACGTCCTCCTGCATCATCCGGTACTCGCCGGGACCGAGATCGGCGGGCGGTACGAAGGCGGGCACCTCGCGGGCCTTCGTGTAGTTGAAGCCGACGTCGGTCACCAGATCCCGGACGACGGGAAAGGCGCGCAGGGGAGTGACGGTGATCGTCTCCTCGGGGGTGAACACCGACATGCGGGTCATGCACATCAGGCGGGGGCGTCCGTTGATCTCCGCCGAGCAGGAACCGCACTTGCCCGCCTTGCAGTTCCAGCGGACGGCGAGGTCGGGGGCCTGGGTGGCCTGGAGGCGGTGGACGATGTCCAGCACCACCTCGCCCTCGTTCACCTCGACCTCGAAGTCCTTCAGCCCGCCGCCCCGCACGTCACCCCGCCACACCTTGAAGTGGGCCGTGTAGCCGCTCATTCGTACAGCTCCTCTTCGGCGAGGTACTTGACCAGCTCCTCCTTGTCGAAGAGGGCGAGCAGGTCGGGGCGGATGGGGTCGGTGGACTCACGGGTGAGGTCGATCTGGCCGTGGACCGGGTCGGTGGCGGCCAACCCACCGGTGGGATCCGTGAGTCGGCACAGGAGGTTGACGGGGCGCCACTCGCGGTCCATCGCCGGGTGGTCCTCGCGGGTGTGGCCGCCGCGCGACTCGGTCCGCTCCAGCGCGGCCCGGGCCACGCACTCGCTGACCAGGAGCATGTTCCGCAGGTCCAGGGCGAGATGCCAGCCGGGGTTGAACTGGCGGTGGCCCTCGACGCCGGCCCGCCGGGTCCGCAGGCGCAGATCGGCCAGCTTCTCCAGGGCCTGCTCCATCTCCGCCTCGCGGCGGATGATGCCCACCAGGTCGTTCATGGTCTGCTGGAGTTCCTGGTGGAGGGTGTACGGGTTCTCCGGTGGCCCCTTGGCGGGCTCCGGGCCTTCCGCCGAGAACGGCCGCAGGGCCTCCGCCGCCGCCGTGTCCACCTGGGTGTCGTCCACGGGCGGGCGGTCCGCCCCGAGCCCGACCGCGTAGTCCGCCGCGTGCAGGCCCGCGCGCCGGCCGAAGACCAGCAGGTCGGAGAGGGAGTTGCCGCCCAGGCGGTTGGAGCCGTGCATGCCGCCCGCGACCTCACCGGCCGCGAACAGACCCGGCACCCCGCGCGCGGCCGCCGTGTCCGACTCCACGGCGATGCCGCCCATCACGTAGTGACAGGTGGGCCCGACCTCCATCGGCTCCGCCGTGATGTCGACGTCGGCCAGCTCCTTGAACTGGTGGTACATCGAAGGCAGCCGGCGCCGGATCACCTCGGCGGGCATCCGCGTCGACACGTCGAGGAACACGCCGCCGTGCGGGGAGCCGCGGCCCGCCTTCACCTCGGAGTTGATCGCGCGGGCCACCTCGTCACGGGGGAGCAGCTCGGGCGGGCGCCGGTTGTGGTCCGGGTCCTCGTACCAGCGGTCGCCCTCCTCCTCCGACTGGGCGTACTTCTCCTTGAAGACGTCGGGGATGTAGTCGAACATGAACCGCTTGCCCTCGGAGTTCCTGAGCACCCCGCCGTCACCGCGCACCGACTCGGTGACGAGGATGCCCTTCACCGACGGCGGCCAGACCATGCCCGTCGGGTGGAACTGCACGAACTCCATGTTCAGCAGGGGCGCCCCGGCAAGCAGTGCCAGCGCGTGGCCGTCCCCGGTGTACTCCCACGAGTTCGACGTCACCTTGAAGGACTTGCCGATGCCGCCGGTCGCGATCACCACGGCGGGGGCTTCGAGGACGAAGAAGCGGCCGGTCTCGCGGTCGTAGGCGAAGACGCCGGACACCCGCGAGCCGTCCTTGAGGATCCGGGTGACCGTGCACTCCTGGTACACCTTCAGGCGCGACTCGTAGTCGCCGGTCTCCTTGAAGTCCTCCTGCTGCAGCGACACGATCTTCTGCTGGAGGGTGCGGATCAGTTCCAGGCCCGTGCGGTCGCCGACGTGCGCCAGGCGCGGGTACTCGTGGCCGCCGAAGTTGCGCTGCGAGATCCGGCCGTCCTTCGTACGGTCGAACAGGGCGCCCCAGGTCTCCAGCTCCCACACCCGGTCCGGCGCTTCCTGCGCGTGCAGCTCGGCCATCCGCCACTGGTTGAGGAACTTCCCGCCGCGCATGGTGTCGCGGAAGTGGACCTGCCAGTTGTCGCCGGAGTTCACGTTGCCCATCGCCGCCGCGATGCCGCCCTCGGCCATCACGGTGTGCGCCTTGCCGAACAGCGATTTGCAGATGACGGCCGTACGGGCACCGCGCTCGCGTGCCTCGATGGCGGCACGCAGCCCGGCTCCGCCGGCGCCGACCACGACGACGTCCCATTCCTGCCGGTCGACCACGGACATCACAAGGCCCCACTCATCTAGAAGAAGCGCGGATCGTCGAAGGCGCCGGACGCGACCAGGTACACGTAGAAGTCGGCGAGCGCCACGCTCACCAGCGAGGCCCAGGCGAGCAGCATGTGCCGGGCGTTGAGCTTGCCGACCCACTGCCACATCCGGTAGCGCACGGGATGCTTCGAGAAGTGCTTGAGCTTGCCGCCGACGATGTGCCGGCAGGAGTGGCAGGAGATCGTGTACGCCCAGATCAGCACGATGTTGATCAGGAAGACCAGGGTGCCGAGACCCATGTGGCCCCACGCGTAGTGCTCGTCGCGGAAGGCGAGCACGGTGTCGTAGGTCAGGATCCCGGCGACGACGATCGCGGCGTAGAAGAAGTACCGGTGGATGTTCTGCAGGACCAGCGGGAAGCGGGTCTCGCCCGTGTACTTCTTGTGCGGTTCGGCCACCGCGCAGGCCGGGGGCGACGCCCAGAAACCCCGGTAATAGGCCTTGCGGTAGTAGTAGCAGGTCAGGCGGAAGCCGAGCGGGAAGATCAGGATGATGATCGCGGGGGAGATGCCCCACCAGCCGCCGAAGAGATCGGCGTTGGGGCCGCTCCGCATCGGCTCGCAGTTGTCCGCCAGACAGGGGGAGTAGAAGGGCGAGACGTACGGCGCCGCGTAGTAGTCGGTGTTCGCGAACGCCCGCCACGTCGAGTAGACGACGAAGGCGAGCAGACCGGCCGCCGTGGCGGCCGGGGCCAGCCACCAGCGGTCGGTCCGCAGGTGCGGGGCGTCGATGGCGGCGCGCGCAGGGGTGCGTACGCCGCCGCGGGCGGGGTGGGGGTCTTCTGTGGCTGGAGGTTCCGTACCAGTGGCCAATTCATGACTCCGGTCGGGTCGGGACTCCGGGACGGCTCAGGGGGCGCGGCGGTCCCGGGCGCCGAGTCCCTCGTCGTCCGAGTCGATCCACAGTGAGTCGTCGTACGGGGTGTCGGGGATGGTGACGAGATCGGGGCGCCTGGGCGAGGCCGGTGTGGAGGCCGCCTCACGCAGCAGCGCGACGCTCTCGCGCAGGTGTTCGGCATCGGCGCGGACGCGGCGCATGTCGAGCCCGCCGCTGCCCAGCTGCTGTTCCAGGCGTCCGACCGACCGGGTCAGATCGTCGAGGCAGCGCTGCACCGATGTCAGTTCGTCGTGCACGGACATGACGTGACCTCACTTCCGTGGGGCGGGTTTGCCCTGGGCGGCAACGTTCATGCGCCTGCGAGTGTTGCGCGTCACACCTGTCGGTGGGAAGGGACGTGCACCGATTGGCCGAGGCGTATGGGTGCATTCCGTGGTGCGTTGCGCCGCACGGGTGGCCTTCCCGGCTGTCGTCGCCGTGTCGCCGTCCGTTGCCGAACCCTTTCCTCTTCAGTGGCCGCATACATGTGATCAGCTCCATATACCGCCAAAAGTGATCATAACGCCCGCCGCTCCCGGAGGTAAGCAGATGTCCCACGACGGCGTCAGACTGCGCGCGGTCATGCGCTCGGTCTCCTTCCTCACCGCGGGTGCGCTCGCGGTGTCCGTGCTCGCCGGATGCAGCTCCGAGGAGGACCAGTCGGGCAAGCCGCTCGCCGGCCAGGACATCGCCCCCGCCGCCCGGGACCGGATCGCCGACGGCGGCACGCTGCGCTGGGCCGTGGACGCCGTCCCGGAGACGCTGAACACGTTCCAGGCGGACGCGGACGCGGGGACCCACCGGATCGCGCAGGCCGTACTGCCCTCGATGTACCGGATGGACCGCAACGGCCGGCCCGAGCGCAATCCCGACTACCTGGAATCCGCGAAGGTCGTCGAGACCGAGCCGAAGCAGGTCGTGCTGTACAAGCTGAACCAGCAGGCCGTGTGGAGCGACGGCCGGGAGATCGCCGCCGCCGACTTCGCCGCCCAGTGGCGGGCCCTGTCCGGCAAGGACACCGCGTACTGGACCGCGCGCAACGCCGGGTACGAGCGCATCGAGAAGATCGAGCGCGGGGCGAACGACCTGGAGGTGCGGGTCACCTTCGGGCGGACGTACGCCGACTGGCAGTCGCTGTTCTCGCCGCTGTACCCGAAGGACGTCATGGGAGCGCCGGACGCCTTCAACGACGGGGCGCGGCGGAAGCTCAAGGTCACCGCAGGCCCGTTCGCCCTGAAGAAGGTCGACCGCAAGGACGCCGAGGTCACCCTCACCCGTAATCCGCGCTGGTGGGGGTGGCCCGCCAAGCTGTCCGAGATCGTGCTGCGGGCCGTACCGCGCGACAAGCGGGCCGCCGCGCTGGCCGCCGGGACGATCGACCTCGCCGAGATCGACCCCGACGCCGCCGGACGCATCACCCTCGCCGCGCGCGCCGCGGGCAGGGGCACGAGCACTCCGCTCCAGGGCCCGGGCGGCACGAAGGAGGACAGCGCCCGCGAGCAGCGGCGCAAGGCGGTCGCCAGGTACCGCAGCGGGCAGGCGGCCCTTCAGGGCTTCGAGGTCCGCAAGTCCCTGGAGCCCGCCTACACCCAGCTCGCCCTCAACGGCGTCGGCGGTCCGCTCGCCGACGAGCGCGTGCGCCGGGCCGTGGCCCGCGCCCTGGACCGGAAGGCGCTGGCGAAGGCCGTCCTCAAGCCGCTCGGGCTGCCCGCCGAGCCGGTCGGCAGCCACCTCGCGCTGTCCGGACAGGCCGCCTACGCCGACAACAGCGGCGCCCTCGGCGGGCAGGACGCCGCGGAGGCGCGGGCACTGCTCGCGGACGCCGGGTGGGTGCTCGGCGGGCCGGTCAAGAAGAAGGGTGAGGAGGCGGCCGGCGCCGAGCGGGAGAAGGCCGGGAAGTCCGGGAAGGCCGAGGAGGAGGAGTCGGCGGAGGGCGACGACGGGACGTACATCGTCGGGGCGGACGACAAGGCTCCCCACGAGGCCGACCAGGAGGAGAAGGAGAAGCACGCGACGAGCCGCACACAGAGCGACGCCGAGAACCACTCGGAGCAGGGCGAGGAGGGCGGCAAGCACCTCGCCCAGGACGGCAAGCAGTACGCGAACCAGCTGCAGCAGGGCGGCGCTCCCGGCGCGTACGCCCCCAAGGGCACCGCGGCCCCGGCGGGCACCGCGGCCGGGGCGCTCGCCAAGGACGGCAAGCCGCTCACCCTCCGTTTCGTGCTCCCCTCGGGAGCGGGCTCGCAGACGCTCCGCACGGTCGCCGACCGGATCAGCCGCATGCTGCGGAAGGTCGGCATCCGCACCGAGATCTCCAAGGTCGCCGACGAGAGCTACTTCAAGGACCACATCGCGTCCGGACAGTACGACCTCGCCCTGTACTCCTGGCCCGCCTCCGCCTTCCCGGCGACCGACGCCCGTCCCATCTTCGCCAAGCCGGTGCCGGCCGCCGACGGCTCCCTGAACGTCGAGCAGAACTACACCCGCGTCGGCACCGACCAGGTCGACCAGCTCTTCGACCAGGCCGTCGCCACACTCGACCAGGACGAGAGCCGCGACCTCATCCGCAAGGCCGACTCCCGCATCTGGGCGGCGGCCGGCTCCATCCCCCTCTACCAGCGCCCCCAGCTCACGGCCGCACGAAAGAGCCTGGCCAACGCCGGTGCCTTCGGCTTCCAGACGCCGGTCTACGAGGACATGGGCTTCCTGAAGAAGGGCATGAAGCCGTCCGCGAGCGCTTCGCCGAAGTGAGCCCCGTGGCCCTGTGGAGGCCGTCTCCGCCAGGGCCACGTACCATGGGGTGAGGCCGTGGCGTGTCCAGCCCGGCAGGGTCCCGCGTAACACAGATGTACGCGCAGGCCTTCCTCACACTCCGGGAGATCGCCGCAATATGGCCACGCGCCACGACATCCGCAACGTCGCCATCGTCGCCCACGTCGACCACGGGAAGACGACCCTCGTCGACGCCATGCTCAAGCAGGCGGGTGCCTTCGCCGCGCACGCCGCCGAGTCGCTCGACGACCGCATGATGGACTCGAACGACCTGGAGCGTGAGAAGGGCATCACGATCCTGGCCAAGAACACGGCGGTCAAGTACCACCCGAAGGATGGCAGCGATGTCATCACCATCAACATCATCGACACCCCCGGCCACGCCGACTTCGGCGGCGAGGTCGAGCGCGGCCTGTCGATGGTGGACGCGGTCGTGCTGCTGGTCGACGCCTCCGAGGGCCCGCTCCCGCAGACCCGCTTCGTGCTGCGCAAGGCGCTGCAGGCCCGCCTGCCCGTCATCCTGTGCATCAACAAGACGGACCGCCCGGACTCGCGCATCGACGAGGTCGTGAACGAGGCCTACGACCTCTTCCTCGACCTCGACGCCGACGAGGACCAGATCGAGTTCCCGATCGTCTACGCGTGTGCGCGGGACGGCGTGGCCTCGCTGACCAAGCCCGAGGACGGTACCGTCCCGGCCGACAGCGACAGCCTGGAGCCGTTCTTCTCCACGATCCTGTCGCACGTCCCGGCCCCCGAGTACGACGAGGAGGCCCCGCTCCAGGCGCACGTCACCAACCTGGACGCGGACAACTTCCTCGGCCGTATCGCGCTGCTCCGCGTCGAGCAGGGCGAGCTGCGCAAGGGTCAGACGGTCACGTGGATCAAGCGTGACGGCACGATGTCCAACGTCCGCATCACCGAGCTGATGATGACCGAGGCGCTCACCCGTAAGCCCGCCGAGAAGGCGGGCCCCGGTGACATCTGTGCCGTGGCCGGTATCCCGGACATCATGATCGGCGAGACGCTCGCCGACCCCGAGAACCCGATCGCGCTGCCGCTGATCACGGTCGACGAGCCGGCGATCTCGATGACCATCGGTACGAACACCTCGCCGCTGGTCGGCCGCGGCGGCACCGGCAAGGGCGCCACCGCGAAGGCCGCGGTCAAGGACCGCAAGGTCACCGCCCGTCAGGTCAAGGACCGTCTGGACCGCGAGCTGGTCGGTAACGTCTCGCTCCGCGTGCTGGACACCGAGCGTCCGGACGCGTGGGAGGTCCAGGGCCGTGGTGAGCTGGCGCTCGCCATCCTGGTCGAGCAGATGCGCCGCGAGGGCTTCGAGCTGACCATCGGCAAGCCCCAGGTGGTCACCCAGGAGATCGACGGCAAGGTCCACGAGCCGGTCGAGCGCATGACGATCGACGTGCCCGAGGAGCACATGGGCGCGGTCACGCAGCTCATGGGCGTCCGCAAGGGCCGCATGGACAACATGTCGAACCACGGCTCGGGCTGGGTCCGCCTGGAGTTCGTCGTCCCCTCCCGCGGCCTCATCGGCTTCCGTACCGAGTTCCTGACGGGCACGCGCGGCACGGGCATCGCCCACTCCATCCACGAGGGCCACGAGCCGTGGTTCGGCACCCTGACGACCCGTAACAACGGTTCGCTGGTCGCCGACCGCGCGGGCGCCGTCACCGCCTTCGCGATGACGAACCTCCAGGAGCGCGGCGTGCTGTTCACCGACCCCGGCACCGAGGTGTACGAGGGCATGATCGTCGGCGAGAACTCCCGCGCCGACGACATGGACGTGAACATCACCAAGGAGAAGAAGCTCACCAACATGCGCTCCGCCGCCGCCGACTCGTTCGAGGCGATCGTCCCGCCGCGCAAGCTCTCCCTGGAGCAGTCCCTGGAGTTCTGCCGCGACGACGAGTGCGTCGAGGTGACCCCGGAGGCTGTTCGCATCCGCAAGGTCGTCCTCGACCAGAAGGAGCGCGGACGCTCCGCGAGCCGCGCCAAGCACGGCTGACGCTCGGTCGGCGCACAGCCTGAAGCCCGGTTGCCCCCCATGGCGGGGCAACCGGGCTTTTTGCAACCGGTTTTGGCCTGATCCTCAGGTACCGCGTGTCCGGATTGCGGAGATCCTCGCCCGGTACCCATGTAACACGTCCGTTTCGCACCCTTCTCGTGCCGAACAGTTTGTCCAAGTTTTGGAAGATGTACGCGTCAGCTGTGACTGAATTGAGATTTAAAGACGGTGGTCGGTAGTTGGCTCATGGCAGATAGTTAGCCGCGTAACGCTCGGGTCAATGGGTCTCGCGCTGTGGGGACAGCGCCGACTCACGAGCACCAGGGGGTGTCTGACCCTCCGTCAGGGGTGTCGGAGGACAGACATGCGCCCCCTCCTGTTGGTGAACACGTGGAGTCATGAGGAGGAGTCCCATGCGCGGTGTCACAAGCACCAGGTGGGTCACAGCATCCAAAGCCGTCAACTGTCCGCCCCTGTACGGCGATTGCCTCTGAGCGCAGGCGGCCGGCCGCTCAGCACGCCCTGGCGCCTACGCGCGTCCGGCTGCGGGTTTCCCGTCTCCCTCGGGGCGCCCTGACGCTCCCTCATGACCCGGTCCGCGATCGCGCACGTCTGCGTCGGTCGCCGGCTCGGCACACCCACATCTGTGAAATGGGCGAACTGTGACAAGTCCTATCGACATCGAGGGCGGCGGGACGTCGGTCGTCGTCGACGGCGACCCCGAGCCGAAGAAGAAACCCGAGGATCAGCAACTGGTCGGCCGTTCTCCCGGCCAGCTGATGTGGATCCGCTTCAAACGGGACCGCACCGGCATGCTCTCGGCCTGCGTGGTCATCTTCTTCTTCGCGATCGGACTGCTCGCTCCGGTGATCTCCAAGCTGTACGGCAAGGATCCGTACACGGTGTACGCCGACGAGCGCCCCGAGCTCTTCGACAGCGCGGGTGTGCCAGTGCAGCCCAACGGCGGCATCAGCGGCGAGTTCTGGTTCGGCCTGGAGCCGGGCAACGGCTACGACGTCTTCACCAAGCTGATCTACGGCATCCGCAACTCCCTGATGATCTCCCTGGCGGTGACGGTCGCCACCGTCGTCACCGGCATCCTCCTCGGGGTGGCCGCCGGCTATCTCGGCGGCAGGACCGACTACTGGATCAGCCGGGTGATCGACTTCCTGCTGGCCTTCCCCGCGCAGCTCTTCTTCATCGCGAGCATGCCGGTCATCGTCTCGCTCTTCGTGAGCCCGCGGGACGAGACGCCGGTGTACGTCCGGGTGGTCGCCCTCATCGCGGTGCAGTGGTTCCTCGGCTGGATGAGCCTCGGCCGCATCCTGCGCGGCACCACACTCGCCCTGCGAGAACGGGAGTTCATCGAGGCGGCCAAGGTGAGCGGAGCGTCCCCCAGGCGCATCATCCGCAAGGAGATCCTGCCCAACGTGGTCACGCCGATCCTGGTGCAGTCGACCTACATGCTCCCCAACTTCGTGACCGCCGAGGCCGGTCTCTCCTTCCTCGGTGTGGGCATCGTCGAACCGACGCCGGACTGGGGGCAGATGTTCTCCAAGGCGTCGACCGAACTCGTGATGCAGAACGACATCACCTACATGTTCTTCCCGGGCATCTCGATGATCATCTTCATCGTCGCGTTCAACCTGCTCGGGGACTCGGTCAGGGACGCCTTCGATCCCAAGACGGCGCGCTGACCGCCACGTTCTGGGCGTCCTCGCCCGACACGACCGGATGGCACCGACGGCCGGTCGGCACTTCATTCGCACTGGTGACACAAGATGGGTGGATCTGAGTGATGGGTAAAGGTGGACGCCACGCGTACGCCGCGCTGTCACTGCTCGCAGCGGGGGCTCTCGTGCTCACCGGCTGCAGCGAGGGTGGCAGCAAGGGAAGCGACAACAACAAGGAGGACAAACAGAACGCCGAGCGGCAGCAGGCCGGCATCTCCTTCGGGGACGCCAAGGCCTCGACCGGCCCGGCGGCCGAGATCGCGGGTGCCAAGCCGGGCGGCGCGGTGACGGTCCTCCAGCGGGACAGCTTCGCGCACCTCGACCCGGGACAGATCTACGTCTCGGACGAGATGGCGCTCTCGCAGCTGATCCACCGTGGCCTGACCTCCTACAAGGCCACCAGCGACGACGGCGAGAAGCACGAGGTCGTCGGTGACCTGGCCACCGACAGCGGCAAGACCACCGACGGCGGCAAGACCTGGACGTACAAGCTGAAGGACGGGATCAAGTGGGCCGACGGCTCCGCGATCACCGCCGCGGACGTACGGCACACCTTCGAGCGGCTCTTCGCGCCGTTCGTCTCCAACGGCCCCACCTACATCCAGCAGTGGATGGCCAACACCCCGGGCGCGGAGTACCGCAAGCTCCTCCCGGACGGCCCGTACAAGGGCAAGCACCTGCCGGACAGCGTCCTGTCGACACCTGACGACAAGACCATCGTCTTCCACTTCGAGCAGGCCAAGCCCGACCTGCCGTACGCGCTGGCCATGGCGGGCTACTCCCTGGTGTCGGAGAAGAAGGACACCAAGGAGAAGTACGACAAGGCCCCGATGACCGCGGGCCCGTACAAGATCCAGGACTTCAAGTCCGGCAAGTCGATGACCCTGGTGAAGAACACCAACTGGGACCCGGCCACCGACGCGGTCCGCCACCAGTACGTCGACCAGTTCAACTTCGAGTTCAACAAGCAGTTCGAGGACTCGACCAAGGCGATCCTCGACGACGGCGGCGCGAACGCGACCGCGATCAGCTTCAGCAACCAGGTCGACGCGGGCAACCTGTCCAAGGTCCTGCGCGACGCGGCCATGAAGTCCCGCACGGTCTCCGGCTACCAGCCGTACGTGGGACAGGTGAACATCAACCTGTCGCAGCCCGAGATGCAGGACAAGGCGGTCCGCGAGGCCATCGCCTACGCCCTGCCCGTCACCCCCTTCGTGCGTGCCTTCGGCGGCACCGACGCGATGGAGGTCGCCGGCGGTCTGATCAGCCCGACCGTCTCCGGCTACGACCCGACCTTCGACCCGTTCGGCAAGAAGAAGAAGCCCGCCGGTGACCCGGCCAAGGCCAAGGAACTGCTGGAGAAGGCCGGCAAGACGGGCCTGAAGCTGACGTTCGGCTACATCAACACCCCCGAGGGCCAGCAGTACTCCACCGCCATGGCGGCGGGCCTGGAGAAGGCCGGCTTCGACGTCCAGCGCCAGGAGATCCCGGCCGAGACGTACTACGACCAGGTCAGCAAGGTGAAGAACAACTACGACATCTACCACACCGCGTGGGGTGCCGACTGGCCGAGCGCGTCGACCGTGATCCCGCCGCTGTACGACGGCCGCCAGATCCAGGACGGCGCCTCCAACTACTCGCACCTCAACGACCCGAAGGTCAACGCGGACATCGACCGGGTGAGCGCCATCACCGACCCGGTCAAGGCCGCGGAGGAATGGAACAAGATCAACGAGTACATCGTGAAGGACATGGTCTCCAACATCCCGACGGCGTACTACAAGCAGACCCAGATCGCCGGATCCAAGATCGGCGGCCTTGTGTACGACGACGTCATCGGCGGCGTCGACCCGCGCAGGCTGTTCGTGAAGTAACGCCCGTCCAAGCGGTGTCAGGTGCGCCCCGTCCCGTGACGGGGCGCACCCAGGGCCTGTGGGAAGCGGCGCCTGCCGCGCTCCGGGCGGACGACGCTTCCGACACAGGTCCTGGCCGCCAGCCTTCCGACGCCCGAAAGCTGCCACTGAGATGCTGCGCTTCCTCTTCCGCCGGATCCTCGGCTCACTCGTGATCCTGGTCCTGCTGACCGTGGTCGCCTTCCTGCTCTTCTTCGGCATGCCCCGCGATCCGGCGCTGCTGATGTGCGGCAAGACGTGCACCCCCGACGCCCTGGCGAACATCCATCACACCCTCGGGCTCGACAAGTCGATTCCGGAGCAGTACTGGATCTTCCTGCAGGGGCTGGTGATGGGCCGCGACAACTTCCCGCAGGGGCCCTGCCCCGCCCCGTGTTTCGGCTACTCGTACCACACCAACGAAGCGGTCTGGTCGACCCTGATGGACCGGCTGCCGCTCACGCTCTCGCTGGCCTTCGGCGCCACCATCCTGTTCCTCTTCGTCGGGCTCGGCACCGGACTGCTGGCCGCGTGGAAGCGCGGAACCCTCGTCGACAAGTCCTTCACCGCGGGCTCCATGGTGATCAGCTCGATGCAGATCTACTTCCTGGGCCCGCTGGCACTGGCGATCCTGGTGTACCAGGCGCACCTCTTCGACGAGCCCAAGTACACGAGCCTCACCGAGAACCCGGCCGCCTGGTTCACCGGACTGCTGATCCCCTGGGCCGTCCTGTCGACGATCTTCGCCGCGCAGTACACCCGTATGGCCCGCTCGGCGATGATCGAGCAACTCCAGGAGGAACACGTCCGCACGGCCCGCGCCAAGGGCATGGCCCGGCGGTACGTCTTCTTCCGGTACGCCTGGCGCGGCTCCCTCATCCCGATCATCACCATCCTCGGCATCGACCTCAGCTCGCTGCTGGGCGGCGCGATCATCACCGAGTACACCTTCGGGCTCCCGGGACTCGGACGGCTCGCGGTGGAGTCGGTGCAGTTCAGCGACCTCCCGCTGCTGCTGGGCGTGATGATCTTCTCCGCCGCCGCGATCCTGCTGTGCAACATCGTCGTCGACGCCTGCTACGCCTTCATCGACCCGCGCGTGCGGCTGTCCTAGGAGCACTGTCGTGACCACTCTGACCAAGGAAGCCGCATCCCCGAACCCGGCGGACGCGGACGCCTTCCTGTCGGTGCGGGACCTGTACGTCAGGTTCAAGACCGAGGACGGCATCGTGAAGGCCGTCGACGGACTCTCCTTCGACCTGCACCGCGGCAAGACGCTCGGCATCGTCGGAGAGTCGGGCTCCGGCAAGTCCGTCACCAACCTGACCATCCTGGGGCTGCACAGCCCGAAGTTCACCACCATCGAGGGCGAGATCCTCCTGGACGGTCAGGAGTTGACCACCGCCCGCGAGTCCGAGCTGGAGAAGGTGCGCGGCAACAAGGCCGCCATGATCTTCCAGGACCCGCTCACCGCGCTGTCCCCGTACTACACGGTGGGCCGGCAGATCGCCGAACCCTTCATGAAGCACACCGGTGCCTCCAAGAAGGCGGCCTGGGACCGCGCGGTGGAGATGCTCGGCAAGGTCGGCATCCCCAACCCGAAGCAGCGGGCCACGGACTACCCGCACCAGTTCTCCGGCGGCATGCGCCAGCGCGCGATGATCGCGATGGCGCTGGTCTGCGACCCCGACCTGCTGATCGCCGACGAACCGACCACGGCCCTCGACGTGACCGTCCAGGCCCAGATCCTCGACCTCCTGAAGGACCTCCAGCAGGAGTTCGGCTCGGCGATCGTCTTCATCACGCACGACCTCGGGGTCATCGCCGACATGGCCGACGACATCATGGTGATGTACGCGGGCGGAGCGGTCGAGCGCGGCACCGTGAACGAAGTGCTGCGCTCGCCCCAGCACCCGTACACCTGGGGCCTGCTGAACTCGATGCCCCGCCTGAACTCCGACCTCGACGCCCCCCTCTCGCCGATCCCCGGCGCCCCGCCGTCGCTGCTCACCCCTCCGTCCGGCTGCCGTTTCCACCCCCGCTGCACCTTCCAGGACCGGGTCGGGGGCTCCCGCTGTGTGACCGAACGCCCGCTGCTGGGACCGGACCGGGCCTCCGCGTGTCACCTCACGGCGGAACAGAAGCGGACCATCTTCATCGAGGAGATCCGGCCCCGACTGGGGTAGGACGACAGCGTCGTGACGGACAGGTCATGGCGGACACGGTCATGACGGACAGGTCATGGCGGACAGGTCATGACGGCCACGGTCGTGACGGACATGAAAGAGGAGCTATGAAAGAGGACCTCGTCCTCCCCGCCCCGCGCGAGGCCGTCGCCGACGGCGCCGGGGAACCGCTGCTCGTGGTGGAGGGGCTGACCAAGCACTTCCCGGTCAAGGGCGGCTTCCCGATCCGGCGCACGGTCGGCGCCGTGCAGGCCGTCGACGGCATCGATCTGACCGTGAACGTCGGTGAGAGCTTCGGCCTGGTGGGCGAGTCGGGCTGCGGCAAGTCCACGACCGGACGCCTGATCACCCGGCTCCTGGAGCCGACGGCCGGCACGATCTCGTACCGCGGCCAGGACATCAGCCATGCCGGGCGCAAGGAGCTGGCGCCGATCAGGTCCGAGATCCAGATGATCTTCCAGGACCCGTACTCCTCTCTGAATCCGCGGCAGACGGTCGGAAAGATCATCTCCGGTCCGATGGAGATCAACGGGATCGAGCCGGAAGGCGGCCGGGAGAAGCGCGTGCGCGAACTCCTGGAGATCGTCGGTCTCAACCCCGAGCACTACAACCGCTTCCCGCACGAGTTCTCCGGCGGCCAGCGCCAGCGCATCGGCGTGGCCCGCGCGCTGGCCCTGGAGCCGAAGCTGATCGTGGCCGACGAGCCGGTGTCCGCGCTGGACGTCTCCATCCAGGCGCAGGTCGTCAACCTGCTCAAGAAGGTCCAGCAGGAACTCGGCATCGCGTTCCTGTTCATCGCTCACGACCTGGCCGTCGTACGGCACTTCTCCCACCGCGTGGCGGTGATGTACCTCGGCAAGATCATCGAGGTCGGCGACCGCCAATCCATCTACACCCGCCCCCGCCACCCCTACACCCACGCCCTGCTGTCGGCCGTACCCGAGGTGAACCTCACGGACGCCGAGGCGGGCCGGCGGGAGCGCATCCGGCTGGCAGGTGACGTCCCCTCGCCCATCTCGCCGCCCTCCGGCTGCCGTTTCCGCACCCGCTGCTGGAAGGCGCAGGACAAGTGCGCGGCGGAGGAACCGCCGCTGATCCGGCTCTCCGGCAACCACGACGGCCATCTGACGGCCTGCCATTTCCCGGAGGACCCGACGATCGAGGGCCGCGAGGAGGACATCATCCTGGACCCGGCGCTGGCGGCGCTGGAGGAGGGCTTGGAGGAGGGCTGAGGGAGGACCAGGGGTGGAGCAAGGGCCGTCCGGCGGACGGGCGTGCCAGACCCCGAGCCTGCGGCGTGATCCGCCGCGGACCCTAGGGGACGGGGTGCGCCGGGGGCCCTGGAGGACGGGGCCCGCCGGTTCTACAGGGCGGGGCGCGCCACGGTGATGATCTCAGGGCTCGCGGGTGTGCACGGCCCCCGCCCCCAGTCGCCGTACTGCTCGGTGACCCTGAGCCCGGCCTCGCCGAGGAATTGGGACAGGGTGCAGGCGTCGAGGAACCGCAAGGTGGTCCTGCTGATCACGGGCCGCTTCCATGGTCCGCCCTCGAAGGTCTCGGTGAACGTCACCCGGTCTCCGAGGACGGGCTGCTCGACCTCGTGCCACACGAGTACGGGGGCGCCGTCCGGGCCGGTGATCTCGTACCCGCGCTCCGGGGTCCAGGTCTCCCAGGCGCGGGCAGCGGGGTTCCGTGTCTCGAACACGAACCGTCCGCCGTCGGCGAGCGCGGCGCGCACGGCCCGCAGGGCGAGCCGCACCTCTTCGTCGCTGACGAGCACCTGGAACGCATGCCCGGTCATCACGACGAGATCGAACTCCCCGTGCCACCTGCGCGTCAGCAGATCACCGAGCACCCATTCCACCCGCGGTGCGTTGTGCCGCGCCAGTACGAGCATCGCGGCCGCCGGATCGAGCCCCACCAGTCGCCCGCGGTGCCCCTGTGCCCGGGCCCTCCTGAGCAGCCGGCCGGTGCCGCACCCGACGTCCAGCACGGACCCGGCGGACATCACGAAGTCGAGGCAGAAGTCGTCCCCCGCCTGCCACGGATTGAGCGTCTCGTACAGTGCGGCGAGCTCGGGGTCCGCGAACGACCGATCGACCATCGCGGCAGTCTGCCACAACGGCGTGCGGCTGATGACAGGATCGTGGGTTCGTGAGGGCTTGTCCCTACGGCCTTGGAGAGGGCGGAAGTTGCTGCATCACGTGGAGCTGTGGGTGCCGGACCTGGAGCGCGCGGTGGGCTCCTGGGGATGGCTGCTGAAGCGGCTGGGCTACGAGGAGTACCAGAACTGGGCCGCCGGGCGCAGCTGGCGGATGGCGGACACGTACATCGTCCTCGAACACTCACCGGCACTGCGTCCCGGCGAGCCGTACGACCGTATGCGCCCGGGCCTGAACCACCTGGCCTTCCACGTGCAGAACCGGGCCGACCTCGACGCGCTGGTCGAGGCGGCGCCGGAACACGGCTGGACCCTGATGTTCCCCGACCGGCACCCGTACGCGGGCGGGCCCGAGCACTGTGCGGGGTATCTGGAGGACGGGGACGGGTTCGAGGTGGAGCTGGTGGCGCGGAAGGACTGAGCCGGCTCGGCGGACGGGACGTGCCCGCGACTCCGCGGCGACGAGGGGATCCGCTTAATAGTTCGACACGCGGACGCGGGTCCGGGAGCATCCTCCCCGATGACAAGAACCGATACTCCCCCCGCGTGGGACGAGCGCAGCCAGCTGACCACCTTCCTCGACTACGCCCGCGACACCGCCCGCGCCAAGTGCGAGGACGTGTCGCCGGAGAACGCCCGCAAGGCCCCGCTGCCGGGCTCGCCGCTGATGACCCTGAGCGGGCTGGTCAATCACCTCCGGTGGGTCGAGTACTTCTGGTTCCAGGTGGTCTTCCTCGGTGAGGAGGACGAGGGTCCCTGGACGGACGAGGACCCCGACCGCGAGATGCGCATCGCCGTCGACCTCCCCCTCGCCGACGTCCTCGGTGAATACGCGGAACAGGCCGCCCGCTACCGCGAGTTGGTCACCGCCAACGACCTGGACACCAAGGCCAAGCGCTCGAACAGCGACGGCCGCCAGGTCGACCTCCGCTGGATCCTCCTCCACCTGATCGAGGAGACGGCCCGCCACAACGGGCACCTGGACATCGTGCGGGAACTGGTCGACGGCACGACGGGCGTGTGAGGTTCGGTGGCGTCCGTACGGTGATGCCATGAACAGGGTGAAGGCCCGCGCCTGGGTGGGCGCGGGCCTTCGTCCCCTGGAGCGGACGTTCATGGGCTCGGGTCAATGGGCCGGGAAAGTCCGTTCCGTAAGGAGGCGGCCGACGGAAATGGGGTGTTGTCAGGCCGCCGCCTGGGGGTCCTTGGAGAGGCGGGGGGCGGGAACCGTGTCCGCCGTCTCGGGGTAGTGGCAGGCGGTGAGGTGGCCGGACCTGTTGCCCTCGGCCTCGACCAGCGGCGGGGCCTCGCTCGCGCACTTGTCCGTCGCCTTCCAGCAGCGGGTGCGGAAGCGGCAGCCGGAGGGCGGGTTGATCGGGGACGGCACGTCGCCCTTGAGGAGGATGCGCTCACGGGCCGGCACGTCGTCCGCGGTGGCCTCGGGCACGGCGGACAGCAGCGCCCTCGTGTACGGGTGGCGCGGGTTGCCGTAGAGGTCGTCACGGTCGGCGATCTCGACGATCTTGCCGAGGTACATGACCGCCACGCGCTGGGAGAAGTGGCGGACGATCGCCAGGTCGTGGGCGATGAAGACGAAGGCGATGCCCAGGTCCTTCTGGACCTTCTGGAGCAGGTTGACGACCTGCGCCTGGATGGAGACGTCGAGCGCGGACACCGGCTCGTCGGCGACGATGAGCTTCGGTTCCAGGGCCAAGGCGCGCGCCACCCCGATGCGCTGGCGCTGGCCGCCGGAGAACTCGTGCGGGAAGCGGTTGTAGTGCTCGGGGTTGAGGCCGACGATCTCCAGCAGCTCGCGGACGCGGTTCTCGCGGCCGCCCGCCGGATTGATGTCGTTGATCTCCATCGGGCCGGCGATGATCTTGCCGACCGTCTGCCGCGGGTTCAGGGACGCGTACGGGTCCTGGAAGATCATCTGGATCTCGGACCTGATCGGCGCGAGCTGCTTGCGGCCGGCGTGCGTGATGTCCTGGCCGCGGTACGAAATCGTGCCGCCGGTCGGCTCCAACAGGCGGGTGATCAGGCGGCCGGTCGTCGACTTGCCGCAGCCGGACTCGCCGACCAGGCCCAGGCTCTCGCCCTCGGCGACCGAGAAGTCGAGCCCGTCGACGGCCTGAACGGCTCCGACCGTGCGCCGGATCGGGAAGCCGCCCTTGATCGGGAAGTGCTTGGTCAGACCGCTGACGTCCAGGAGGGGGTTCGCGTTGCTCATGATGGTGAAGTCCCGTCTCGTGTCCGTCAGTTGTGCCGTGATGCGGCGAAGTCGGCGAAGAATTCCCGGCGCTGGTCCGGCGTGAGGTGGCAGGCGGAACCCCTGCCCTCCACGACCTCGAGCGCCGGCTGCTCGGTGGCGCACAGCCCGCCCGCGACCTTCTCGGCGAAGGTGCACCGCGGGTGGAAGCGGCAGCCCGTCGGCGGGTTGAGCAGCGAGGGCGGCGACCCCGGGATCGGCGACAGCGGCACGTCGACCGGGCCGTCGAGGCTCGGCATCGAGTTCATCAGCCCCAGGGTGTAGGGGTGCCGCGGGGCGCGCAGCACCTCCTGCTTGGTGCCGCGCTCCACGCACCGGCCGCCGTACATCACCAGCACGTCGTCCGCGATGTCGGCGATGACACCGAGGTCGTGGGTGATGAAGACGATCGCCGTGCCGAACTCCTGCTGGAGGTCCTTCAGGAGGTCCATGATCTGCGCCTGGACCGTCACGTCGAGAGCCGTGGTCGGCTCGTCCGCGATCAGCAGCTCGGGGTCGCAGACCAGGGCCATCGCGATCATCGCGCGCTGCCGCATACCGCCGGAGAACTGGTGCGGGTAGTCGTCCACCCGCATGTCCGGCTGCGGGATCCCCACCCGCTTCAGCATCTCTACCGCCCGCGCCCGGGCCTCCTGCTTGGAGGCGCCGGTGTGCTTGCGGTACGTCTCACCGATCTGCTTGCCGATGGTGTGGTACGGCGACAGCGAGGCCAGGGCGTCCTGGAAGATCATCGCCATCTTGTTGCCGCGCAGCCGCTCCAGCTCCTTCTCGGAGGCGGTGAGCAGCTCCTTGCCGTCGAGCAGGATCTCGCCGTCGATCGCGGTGCGGGCACGGTCGTGCAGGCCCAGGATCGTCAGGTTCGTGACGGACTTGCCGGACCCCGACTCGCCCACGATGCCGAGCGTCTTGCCCTTGGCGACGTCGAAACTGAGGCCGTCGACGGCCTTGACGATGCCGTCCTCGGTGGAGAAGTGGACTTTCAGGTCCCTGACGGACAGGAAGGGCTGCTGATCGGTGCTCGTCACGGGGACGCTCCTGAGGGGGGTGATGCGAGGTCGGGGCTGGGGCGGAGGTCAGGCGAGCCGGATCCGCGGGTCGATGAGGGCGTAGACGGCGTCCACGATGATGTTGGCGAAGACGATGCCGGCGGCCGCGACGACCGTGACACCGAGCAGCATAGGCAGGTCGCTGTCGGTGACCGCGCGGACGGCGAGCGTGCCGATGCCCTGGAGGCTGAAGGTCGACTCGGTGATGATCGCGCCGCCGATCAGCGTGCCCATGTCGATGCCGAAGATCGTCACGATCGGACCCATGGCACCGCGCCAGGCGAAGCGGAAGAAGACCGAGCGGCGTGACAGGCCCTTGGCCCGGGCCGTGCGGACGTAGTCCTCGCTCAGCTGCTCCACCAGCTGCGAGCGGGTCATACGCGTGTAGTTGGCCGTGAAGATGATGGACAGCACGAGCCACGGCAGCAGGAGGCCCGAGACCCAGGCGCCCGGGTTCTCGGTGACCGGTGTGTACGAGGGCTGGCTCAGGATTCCGGCCTGCTGGACCAGGAAGAACATCGCGATGTAGCCGACGAAGTAGATCTGCATCGACGAGCCGAGCAGCGAGACGGAGCTGGCGATCTTGTCCAGGGCCTTGCCCTGCTTGACCGCGGCCAGCATGCCCGCGCCGACGCCGATGATCAGGAAGAAGAAGGCCGCACCGAAGGCGAGGGACAGCGTCGTCGGGAAACGGTCCATGATCGTCTGGAAGACCGGCTCGCTGTTGGCGAACGAGTAGCCGAGGCACGGTGCGTCGCAGTTCCCGACGCCTGTGTACTCACGGCCCACGAAGATGCCCTGCAGCCAGTGCCAGTACTGGACCGGCATCGGGTCGGCGATCCCGAGGTTCTGCCGTACCTGCGCGAGCAGTTGGGCGTCACAGACCTTGCCGCAGGCCATCCGCGCCGGGTCGCGCGGGATGGCGTAGAACAGGAAGAAGGTGACGGCGCTGATGATCAGCAGAATGACGAGCGCGCCGAGCACTCGACGGATCAGGAAACGGAACATGGGTGAGGGCTTTCCGGACGGGGCGCCGTCGCCGGGGGTGGGGAGCGTGGACGGGGCCGGGGCGGCGGTCGCGAGGACCGCCGCCCCGAGGAAACGTCAGGCCTTGGCGAAGACCTTGCCGATGGCGACGCAGGTGTCACCGGCGTTGTAGATGACGCCACCGACCTTGGAACCGTAGAAGTAGTTGCGGACCGGGTTGTAGTCCGGGACGCAGGCCGCCATCTCCATGATCTGCTTGTCGATCGCGCCCCAGGCCGCGTTGGCCTTGTCCGCGTCGGTGATGGCGGTGGCCGCGGCGATGGCCTTGTTCACGCTCGTGTTGTTCAGCTGCGACCAGTTGACGCCGCCGTCGGAGATCTGGCTGCCGTCCCAGCAGGGCTGGATGACCGCGTAACCGGCCGGCCAGTCCGGGCCCCAGCCCGCGGCGAACATGTCGAACTTGTTGTCCAGCTGGCCGATCTGGCTGTAGAAGGTCGTCTTGTCGACCTGCTGGGTCACCACCTCGAAGCCGGCCTTGGTGAGCGCGGTCTTGATGGTGACGGCCGACTTGACGGCCTGGTCGGACTGCTGGAAGGCGATGACGATCTTCTGGCCCTCGGCACCGGCCTCCTTCAGCAGCGCCTTGGCCTTCTCCGGGTCGCCCATCGGCTTGGTCTTCTTGCCGTACAGGTCGAAGTCCACGTGGCCCGGGGTGAGCGGGCTGATGATGGTGGTGGCGGTCGAGGTGACGGCCGAGCCACCGCGCAGCTGCTTCAGCTGCGCCGCGGGCCACGCCCAGTTGAGCGCCTGGCGGACCTTGACGTCCTTGACGCGGGTCAGGTTGATCGGGAAGTAGTAGCAGGTCGTGTCGACCTGGGTCAGCACGCGCTTCTTCAGCGTGGCGTCGCCGAGCACCTTCGTGATGCGCTCGGGGGCGACCTCGTTGAGCAGGGAGAGCGAGAACTGGTCGTTGCCCGAGTCCGCGATGTAGCGGTCCGTGGAGGCCAGCGCCTGGAAGCCGAACTGCATGACGACCTTGTCCGGGTAGCCGTTGCGGCACGGGTCCTTGGCGGCGTCCCAGTGCTCGTTGCGCACCAGGGTCAGGGACTTGTCGACGCTGCGGGACTGGATCTTGTACGGGCCGCAGGAGTAGGGGCGCTTGTCGTACTTCTTCTGCGTGTCGTGCTTCTTCGGCACGATCGCGAAGCCGCGCATGGCCAGCATGAACGGGAAGTCGGCGTGCGCCTCCTTGAGGCGGAAGGTGATGGTGCTGCCGTCGACCTCGATCGACGACAGGTGCTTGCCGTCGTAGGGACCCTTGTACTTGTCGCCGCCCTCGAGCCAGTTCTGCGGGTAGCGGGGGCCCTCGGTGACGAAGGAGGCGAAGAGGCGCTCGAAGCTGTGACGGACGTCGTCGATGGTGACGTCGGCGCCGTCCTCCCACTTCACGCCGTCCTTCAGGGTGAAGGACCAGGTCTTGCCGCCGTCCTTCACGGTGCCCGCGTCCGTGGCGAGGTCGCCGACCAGGGTGGTGTTGCCCTTGGCGTCGACCCGGTAGCCGGTCAGGCCGCGCAGGAACAGGACCGAGCCGGCGCCCGTGTACGACGAGTAGATCTGCGCCGGGTCCAGGTGGTCGAAGTCGATCTGGTCGAGCGTGTAGATCGTGCCGCCCTTGACCGCGCCCGGCATCTCCGGGGCGGGGCCCGCGGAGTCGGCCTTGGTGCCGACGTCGATCTTGGCAGCCTTGCCCTGGGGAGCCTTGGTCGCGCTGCCGCTGCCACCATCGGCGTTGCCGCTGCTGCACGCGCTCAGGACGGTGGACGCACCTGCAGCCACGGTGGTGGCTATCAGGAAGTTTCTGCGGGAAAAGGACATGGCTACCTGCCTAGACGTGATGGATGAGAGAGACGGGCTACGAGCTGCCGGCTTCCGGACGACGACGACCGGGCCGGCGTGTGACTCAGCGCTTGGACTTCGGGTCGAGTGCGTCGCGGACCGAATCGCCGAGGAGGTTGAACGCCAGGACGAAGATGATCATCGAGACGCCCGGGAAGATCATGAAGGTGATGTCGTCCGTGTAGAACTGCGCACCGCGCTGGATCATCACGCCCCAGTCCGGGGTCGGGTCGATGATGCCGACGCCGAGGAAGGCGAGGCCCGCCTCCGCGGTCACGAAGGCCGGGAGGGCGAGGGTGGACTGGATCAGAATCGGAGTCCACAGGTTGGGCAGCAGTTCCTTGAAGATGATGCGGGCCGGTGAGGCCCCGGTCACCTTCGCCGCCTCCACGAACTCCCGCTCCCGCAGGGCCAGTACCTGGCCGCGCAGGAGACGGGCGATGGACGCCCAGCCGAAGGCCGTGAGGACGAGGATCAGGCAGGTGGCCCGCAGAGACGTGGGGATGTCGTCGTCGGGCGCGACGAACACGCCGTACACGACGGGCATGAAGGCGATGAAGAACAGCGTGGACGGGAACGACAGCAGGATGTCGATGACCCGGCCGATGAGGTAGTCGGTCTTGCCGCCGAGGTAGCCGGCGGTGATGCCGATGACCACGCCGATGATCGTGACCAGGACCGTGGTGGCCGTCGCGATCATCAGTGAGGTGCGGATGCCGTAGAGCAGGAAGGTGAAGACGTCGCGGCCCAGTGCCGGCTCGATGCCGAACCAGAAGTCGCCGTCGATGCCGCCGTTCGGCTTGATGGGGAAGCCCGCCTCGTTGAGCAGGCCGGCCTGTTCCTGGCCGTACAGCGTGTACGGGTCCTTGCCGTACAGGGCGGAGATCAGCGGGGCGCAGATCGCGATCACGAAGAAGAAGATCACGATGTAGGCGGAAATCACGCCCGTCCGGTCCCGCTTGAACCGGGTCCAGGCGAGGCGGCCCGGGGAGCGGCTCTCGGCGCCCTGGAGGGTGGGGGACGCCGCCGGCTTCTCGACGGTTTCGTCGGTCACCTCGAGCGGGGCAGCCGCAGATGGAGAGGGGGGGGTCATGGTGCTCCTGGCCCACGGGAAATCTGATGACTCCGCAGGGCACTCCCCTACGGGCTACGCCGGACTTTTTCAACGCAATTCGTTCAAGGTCAATAAAATCTGGGTCGACTTGGGTTTCTCTTTACCTTCTTTACCTCTACATGACCATCCCGTAGCTACGCGTGTAGCGCGCCGTGATCGAGTCGTGTCTTACATCGGACCAACTGGACTAATCAGGCAATGAGTTCGATATACGGACGGCTCAGTGTCGGAATGCGTACACCCGGGGGTTCTTTTCCAACGGTTCGGCATCGCTTCGTGAAGATCCATTGCGCCCCACCGGGAAGATCCACTGCCTCCGAAACGGAACGTCCGTTTCGTCGCCCCGTCCGGACGCGTGCATCCGGATGACCCGTCCCTCCAAAGGCCCGAGCCCGTGTGCGGCTTCTGCTTTTTGCCCCGATATTTACGGATAACGAATCGGCGACCGAGCGTCGCGGACACAGGGCATTCATAGGAGGCACTCCATGCGTGGAGCCACGCACGCCACATGGGTCGCCTGCGCGGCGGCGACAGCCCTCGCGGCGACGGCTTGCGGGGGCGGGGGGAGCGACAGCGCGGGCGACATGGGCGGGGTGCTCAGTTCCTCCTGGGGTGACCCGCAGAACCCCCTGGAGCCGGCCAACACCAACGAGGTGCAGGGCGGCAAGGTCCTCGACATGATCTTCCGGAGCCTGAAGCGGTACGACCCGGAGACCGGCAAGGCCGACGACATGCTCGCCGAGAAGATCGACACCTCGGACTCGCGGAACTTCACCATCACCATCAAGGACGGCTGGACCTTCAGCAACGGCGAGAAGGTCACCGCCAAGTCCTTCGTCGACGCCTGGAACTACGGCGCGAGCCTGAAGAACAACCAGAAGAACGCGTACTTCTTCGGCTACATCGAGGGCTACGACAAGACCCACCCCGAGGACGGCGGCAAGCAGAGCGCCGACACGCTCTCCGGCCTCGAGGTCGTCGACGACACCACCTTCACCGTCAAGCTCAACCAGAAGTTCTCGACGTTCCCCGACACCCTCGGCTACCCCGCCTTCGCCCCGCTCCCGCAGGCCTTCTTCGACGACCACGACGCCTGGGTGAAGAAGCCGGTCGGCAACGGGCCGTACACGATCGACTCGTACACCAAGGGCTCGCAGATGTCGCTGCGGGCCTGGGACGGCTACCCCGGCACGGACAAGGCGCAGAACGGCGGCGTGGACCTGAAGGTCTACACCGACAACAACACCGCCTACACCGACCTGATGGCCGGCAACCTCGACCTGGTCGACGACGTCCCGGCCGCCCAGCTCAAGAACGCCAAGAGCGACCTCGGCGACCGGTACATCAACAGCCCGGCGGGCATCATCCAGACCCTCGCCTTCCCGTTCTACGACCCCAAGTGGAACAAGCCCGGCATGGAGAAGGTCCGCACCGGACTGTCCCGGGCGATCAACCGCGAGCAGATCACCGACACGATCTTCCAGAAGACCCGCACCCCCGCCACCGACTGGACCTCCCCCGTGCTCGGCGAGGACGGCGGCTTCAAGGAAGGCCCGTGCGGGGACGCCTGCGAGTACGACGCCGCCGCGGCCAAGAAGCTGATCGAGGAGGGGGGCGGCCTCCCCGGCGGCCAGGTCAAGATCACGTACAACGCGGACACCGGCTCCCACAAGGAGTGGGTCGACGCGGTCTGCAACTCCATCAACAACGCCCTCGGCAACGACAAGGCGTGCGTCGGCAACCCGTTCGGCACCTTCGCCGACTTCCGCAACCAGATCACCGACGAGAAGATGCCCGGCCCGTTCCGCGCCGGCTGGCAGATGGACTACCCGCTGATCCAGAACTTCCTGCAGCCGCTCTACTACACCAACGCCTCCTCCAACGACGGCAAGTGGACCAACAAGGAGTTCGACAAGCTCGTCGACGAGGCCAACGCCGCGACCGACACGGCGACGGCGGTGAAGAAGTTCCAGCAGGCCGAGGAGGTTCTCCGGGACAACATGGGCGCCATCCCGCTCTGGTACCAGAACGGCAGCGCCGGCTACTCGGACCGGCTCTCCAACGTGAAGCTCAACCCCTTCAGCGTCCCCGTCTACAACGAGATCAAGGTCGGCTGAGCATCCATGGGACGGTACGTCGTCCGGCGGCTGCTCCAGATGATCCCGGTCTTCATCGGGGCCACCCTGCTGATCTTCCTCATGGTGAACGTGATGGGCGACCCCATCGCGGGCCTGTGCGGGGAGAGGCAGTGCGACCCGGCGACGGCCGCCCGACTGGAGAAGGAGTTCGGCCTCGACAAGCCGGTCTGGCAGCAATACCTGACCTACATGGGGAACGTCTTCACCGGCGACTTCGGCACCGCCTTCAACGGCCAGGAAGTCACCGAGCTGATGGCGACGGCTTTCCCGGTCACCATCCGGCTGACGATCGTCGCCATCCTCTTCGAGATCGTCATCGGCATCACGCTGGGCGTGATCACGGGCCTGCGTCGCGGCCGGCCCGTCGACACCTCGGTCCTGATGTTCACCCTCGTCGTGATCTCCGTCCCCACCTTCGTCACCGGCCTGCTGCTCCAGCTCCTGCTCGGCGTCGAGTGGGGCTGGATCAGACCGTCGGTGTCGACGGACGCCACCTTCGGCGAGCTGATCGTGCCGGGCCTGGTCCTCGCCTCGGTCTCCCTCGCCTACGTGACCCGGCTGACCCGCACCTCCATCGCGGAGAACAAGCGGTCCGACTACGTCCGTACGGCGGTGGCGAAGGGGCTGCCCCGTCGCAGGGTGATCACCCGGCACCTGCTGCGCAACTCGCTCATCCCCGTCGTCACCTTCATCGGCACCGACATCGGAGCTCTGATGGGAGGTGCGATCGTCACCGAGCGCATCTTCAACATCCACGGCGTCGGCTACCAGCTCTACCAGGGCATCCTCCGCCAGAACACCCAGACCGTCGTCGGCTTCGTGACGGTCCTCGTCCTGGTGTTCCTGGTCGCCAACCTGATCGTCGACCTCCTGTACGCCGTACTCGACCCCAGGATCCGTTATGCCTGACCCTCAGGGGCAACAGGGCGCGATCGCCGCGACGGGCATGGGCGGTGCGATGGACCTGGCCACGAGCGAGGGCGAGACGCTCGAGAAGCGCCCCGGCGGCCCGGACGGCTCGGGCCCCTTCGACAAGCCCCGCTCCCTCTGGTCCGACGCCTGGCGCGACCTGCGCCGCAACCCGGTCTTCGTCATCTCCGGCCTGGTGATCCTCTTCCTCGTCGTCATCTCGATCTGGCCGTCGCTGATCGCCTCCGGCAGCCCCCTCAAGTGCGACCTCGCCAAGGCCCAGGAGGGCTCCCGGCCCGGTGCGCCGTTCGGCTACGACGGCCAGGGCTGCAACGTCTACACCCGCACCGTCTACGGCGCCCGTACGTCCGTCACGGTCGGCGTCTGCGCCACACTCGGGGTGTCCCTGCTCGGCTCGGTGCTCGGCGGGCTCGCCGGGTTCTTCGGCGGGTTCTGGGACTCGATCCTGTCCCGGCTCACCGACGTCTTCTTCGCGATCCCGGTGGTCCTCGGCGGCCTGGTCCTGCTGTCCGTCGTCACCAGCAACACCGTCTGGCCGGTCATCGGCTTCATGGTGCTGCTGGGCTGGCCGCAGATCTCCCGGATCGCCCGCGGCTCGGTCATCACCGCCAAGCAGAACGACTACGTGCAGGCCGCCAGGGCGCTCGGCGCCTCCAACTCCCGGCTGCTCCTTCGCCACATCACACCCAACGCGGTCGCTCCGGTGATCGTCGTGGCGACCATCGCGCTCGGCACCTACATCGCGCTGGAGGCGACCCTGTCCTACCTCGGTGTCGGGCTGAAGCCGCCGACGGTCAGCTGGGGGATCGACATCTCCTCGGCGTCCGCCTACATCCGGCAGGCCCCGCACATGCTGCTGTGGCCGGCCGGAGCGCTCGCGCTCACCGTGCTCGCGTTCATCATGCTCGGTGACGCGGTGCGCGACGCCCTCGACCCGAAGCTGAGGTGAGCCGCCGTCATGCTGCTCGAAGTGCGTGACCTGCACGTGGAGTTCCGGACCCGGGACGGGGTCGCCAGGGCCGTCAACGGCGTCGACTACGGCGTGGACGCGGGCGAGACCCTCGCCGTGCTCGGCGAGTCCGGCTCCGGCAAGTCGGTCACCGCACAGGCGATCATGGGCATCCTCGACATGCCGCCGGGACGGATCACCGGCGGCGAGATCCTCTTCCAGGGCCGGGACCTGCTGAAGCTCAAGGGGGAGGAACGGCGGAGGATCCGCGGCGAGGAGATGGCGATGATCTTCCAGGACGCGCTGTCGTCGTTGAACCCCGTGCTCTCCGTCGGCGACCAGCTCGGCGAGATGTTCGTCGTGCACCGGGGGATGTCACGGAAGGACGCGCGGGCCAAGGCGGTCGAGCTGATGGACCGGGTCCGCATCCCCGGCGCCAGGGAGCGGGTGAAGCAGTACCCGCACCAGTTCTCCGGCGGTATGCGCCAGCGCATCATGATCGCGATGGCGCTGGCCCTCGAACCGGCGCTGATCATCGCCGACGAACCGACGACGGCCCTGGACGTGACCGTTCAGGCCCAGGTCATGGAACTGCTCGCCGAGTTGCAGCGCGAGTACCACATGGGGCTCATCCTCATCACCCACGACCTCGGCGTGGTCGCTGACGTCGCCGACCGGATCGCCGTCATGTACGCGGGCCGCATCGTGGAGTCGGCGCCGGTGCACGACATCTACAAGGCGCCGGCCCATCCGTACACCCGCGGCCTGCTGGACTCCATCCCGCGCCTGGACCAGAAGGGCCAGGAGCTCTACGCCATCAAGGGCCTGCCCCCCAACCTCATGCACATCCCGCCGGGTTGCGCCTTCAACCCGCGCTGCCCGATGGCCCGGGACGCGTGCCGGACGGACGTACCCCCGCTGTACGAGGTCTCCGCGGACCGCGGGAGCGCCTGCCACTTCTGGACGGAGTGCCTGCATGGCTGAGCCGATTCTGGAGGTCAGCGGGCTCGTCAAGCACTACCCGCTCACCACGGGCATCCTCTTCAGGAAGCAGGTCGGCGCGGTGAAGGCGGTCGACGGCGTCGACTTCGCCCTGGGCCGCGGCGAGACCCTCGGCATCGTCGGCGAGTCCGGCTGCGGCAAGTCGACGGTCGCCAGGATGCTGGTCAACCTGGAGAAGCCGACGGCCGGTTCGATCAGATACAAGGGCGACGACCTCGGCAAGCTGTCCGGCCGCGCCCTGAAGGCCGTACGACGCAACATCCAGATGGTCTTCCAGGACCCCTACACCTCGCTCAACCCCCGGATGACGGTGGGCGACATCATCGGGGAGCCGTACGACATCCACCCCGAGGTGGCGCCGAAGGGCGACCGTCGCCGCAAGGTCCAGGACCTCCTCGACGTCGTCGGCCTCAACCCCGAGTACATCAACCGCTACCCGCACCAGTTCTCCGGCGGCCAGCGCCAACGCATCGGCATCGCACGGGGGTTGGCGCTGCGACCCGAGATCATCGTCGCCGACGAGCCGGTGTCGGCGCTGGACGTGTCCGTGCAGGCACAGGTCATCAACCTGATGGCGGGCCTGCAGGACGAGTTCGACCTCTCGTACGTCTTCATCGCCCACGACCTGTCGATCGTCCGGCACATCTCCGACCGGGTCGGGGTGATGTACCTGGGCCGGATCGTCGAAATCGGCAAGGACGCCGAGATCTACGACCATCCCACCCACCCCTACACCCAGGCGCTGCTGTCCGCGGTCCCCGTACCCGACCCCGAGGCCCGTGAGCACCGGGAGCGGATCATCCTGGCGGGTGACGTGCCGTCCCCGACGCACATCCCCTCCGGCTGCCGCTTCCGCACCCGCTGCTGGAAGGCCCAGGAGCGCTGCGCACTGGAGGTGCCGGCGCTGGCGGTCCCCGCCGGGTTCCGCCTCACCTCCGGCCCGGCGGCCCACGACTCGGCCTGCCACTTCGCGGAGGAGAGACAGGTCGTGCTCCTGGACGATCACACGGAGGGCGCGGCATAGCCGTACAAATGCACAGCAACCGCGTTAACAAGCAGGCAACTCGGCCGACCCGATCCCGATATACGGACGCGTCAGTCTGAACAGCGTACGGCCGTGCGGGTGCCGTAAACGGGCCGGAGCGCGCCATGTCGCTCCGGCCCGTTGCCATACCCGTACCCCTTACGTCAGCTTCAACGACCGCTTCAGGAAGTCCAGTTGGAGCCGCAGCAGGTTCTCGGCGACGGTCTCCTGCGGGGTCATGTGCGTCACGCCGGACAGCGGCAGCACCTCGTGCGGGCGGCCGGCGGCGAGCAGGGCGGAGGACAGCCGCAGTGAGTGGGCGACCACCACGTTGTCGTCCGCGAGGCCGTGGATGATCAGCATCGGACGGTGCGGTTCCGCCGCGTCGACCAGACCGGCGTCGTCGAGCAGGGAGTTGCGGCGGTAGACCTCCGGCTGCTCGCCCGGGTGGCCCAGGTAGCGCTCCTGGTAGTGGGTGTCGTACAGCCGCAGGTCGGTGACCGGGGCGCCCACCACGGCCGCGTGGAAGACGTCCGGGCGGCGCAGCGCCGCGAGCGCGGCCAGGTAGCCGCCGAAGGACCAGCCGCGGATCGCGACCCGGCTCAGGTCGAGCGGAAAGTCGGCGGCCAGGGCCTGGAGCGCGTCGACCTGGTCCTGCAGCACCACCTCCGCGAGGTCGTCCCTGACCGCCTTCTCCCAGGCGGGCGACCGGCCCGGTGTGCCCCGGCCGTCCGCGACTACCACCGCGAAGCCCTGGTCGGCGAACCACTGCGAGGTCAGGTGCGGATTGTGTGCGGCGACCACCCGCTGGCCGTGCGGACCGCCGTAGGGGTCGAGGAGAACCGGCAGGGGAGTGTCGCCGTGGTAGTCCGCAGGCATAAGCACGGCGCACGGAATTCGACGTGCGCCCCCCTGGGTGAGGGTCACGCGCGGGGACATACCGGGATCTTCGGCGTACGAGACGACAGTCGCCGTCTGCTTCCCGTCGCGGAGCACCTGCACTCGGGCGCCGGGCCGGTTCAGTGCGGCGGACACCAGCACGGTCACGCCCCCGGCGCGTACCGCCGAGTGCACGCCGGGTTCCTGCGAGACGCGTTCCAGGCCGAGCTCGTTCACCCGGTAGACGTGCACCTCACCGGTCTCCGGGGACTCGGCGTCCTCGCCGGCCGACGCCGAGACCAGCACGTCGTCGTCGGAAACGTCCAGCACCGCCCGCACGTGCAACTGGGCGCCCGTCAATGGCCGCTCACCCACCGCGAGCACCCGCGCGCCCCCCTCGTCGGCGATCCGCACCAGCTGCCCGGACGGACTCCAGGACGGCACTCCGGGAAAAAGATCCAGCCAAATTGGATCTTCGTCCGCGTGCACCATCCGGGTCGCGCCCGTCTCCGGATCCACCGCCAGGTACAGCTGACTGCGCTGGTCGCGCGCCTGTACGAGCAGCAGTGGCGCACCCGCCGCTGACCAGTGCACATGCGCCAGATACGGGTAGCGCGCCCAGTCCCAGACAACCTCCGTGCGCACCCCGTCCAGGCCCACCACGAACAGCCGTACGTCCGCGTTGTCGGTGCCCGCCGCCGGGTACGCCACGTGGTGTGGCTCACGCTCGGGGTGGGCCGGATCGGAGATCCACCACCGCCGTACCGGCGTGTCGTCCACCCGCGCCACCAGCAGCCGGTCCGACTCCGGAGACCACCAGAAGCCCCGCGAACGGCCCATCTCCTCGGCCGCGATGAACTCCGCCAGACCATAGGTGACCTGCTCCGACTCACGCTCGGCGAGCGCCCGGTCGCCCTCCCCCTCGGCACCCACGACTCGCAGGGCGCCCTGCGCGACGTACGCGATGTGCCGCCCGTCGGGGGAGGGGCGCGGGTCGATCACCGGTCCGGCGACGGGCAGTTCACGTGCCGTACCGGCCCGCAGCTCCGCTGCGAAAAGCCGCCCTGACAAGGCGAAAGAGGCCAACTCGACGGCGGCGTCGGTGGCGTAGCCGACGACGCCGGCGCCGCCCTCACGGCTGCGCTCGCGCCGCGCCCGTTCCTCGGGCGAGAGGTGCTCCTCGGCGCCGCCCAGGAGGGCGCGCGGGTCCGCCGCGACGCGCTCCCCGGCGTCCGGGAGGTCGAGCACCCACAGTGAGTTGGCCCGGTCCGTGCCGGAGCTCGAACGCAGGAAAACGACACGGGAACCGTCGGGCGCCACGGTGAACGCGCGTGGCGCGCCGAGCGTGAACCGCTGGGTGCGGGCGTGCCGGCGGGGGAAGGAGTCAGGCTCGGTCGTCATGCCCCGACCATATTGGCCGTGCGCCCCCTTGTGAGGCTGTGCGCCGACCGATGCGCACGTACGGATAGTTATGATCACTAGCGCATAGTGGGTATCAACCTGCTGGCCTCTTGTATGGATTTATCTGCCCCCATAGTTCCGTCCCGTCCGATCCCCCACGTCCCTGGGTTCTTTGGAGGTGAGCCGCCGTGGCACTCTCGATTTCGGCGGTGGTGCTGCTGGCGATCGTCGTCTTCCTTCTGATCAAGAAGTCAGGGCTGAAGGGCGGGCACGCGGTCGTGTGCGTCCTGCTCGGCTTCTACCTGGCTTCGTCGACGGTGGCGCCGACGATCAGTGAGCTGACGACGAACATCGCCGGCATGATCGGCAGCATCAAGTTCTGACCAGCCCTTTAGGGTGGGGTCCATGACGGAACTGCCCGCCCGGCGTCTGCTGCTGGTGCACGCGCACCCGGACGACGAGTCGATCAACAACGGCGCGACCATGGCCCGGTACGCCGCCGAGGGCACCCGGGTGACCCTGGTCACCTGCACCCTCGGCGAGCGTGGCGAGGTCATCCCGCCCGGGCTCGCGCATCTGACCGGCGCCGCCCTGGGCGAGTACCGGCTGCGGGAGCTCACGGCCGCCATGCGTGAGCTCGGCGTCGAGGACTTCCGTCAGCTCGGCGGCGTGGGCCGTTACCGGGACTCCGGGATGATGGGCCTCGCCGACAACGACGACCCCGCCTGCTTCTGGCAGGCCGACGTCGACGAGGCCGCCGCGCACCTGGTCGAGGTGATCCGCGAGGTACGGCCGCAGGTCCTCGTCACCTACGACGAGAACGGCGGGTACGGCCACCCCGACCACATCCAGGCGCACCGCGTCGCCATGCGCGCGGTCGAGCTCGCCGCCGACGCGGGCATCGCGGTCGCCAAGGTCTACTGGAACCGGGTGCCCCGCTCCCTCGCCGAGGACGCCTTCGCGCAGCTCGAGCGGGACCTGCCCGGCCTTCCCCTCACCAAGGCCGCGGTCGTCGACGACGTACCGGGCGTGGTCGAGGACGAGCACATCACCGCCGAGATCGACGGCACCGCGTACGCCGCCGCCAAGGCCGCCGCGATGCGCGCGCACGCCACGCAGATCACGGTGACCGAGCCGTACTTCCTGCTCTCCAACGAACTCGCGCAGCCTCTCTTCACGACCGAGTACTACGAGTTGGTACGTGGAAAGCGGTCGTCCGGCTCACGGGAGAACGACCTTTTCGCCGGTATCGAGGAGACGTCATGAGCGACCGGACGACTTCCGCACTGGCCCAGCCCCTGCAGCGGCCCTCCCTCGGGCGGGCCGCCGCCTACCTCGGGCTGCTCGTGCTCGGCGCGCTGGTCGGGGTGGCAGGGGCGCTGGTGCAGTCCGGCTGGTTCCCGGGCGGGCTGCTGCTCGCGCTCGCCGCCGAGGCCGGGCTCTGCCTGGGCGGGGCGAGGGCCACCGGCAGCCGGGCCGGGGCCGTCGCGCCCGCCGGTGGCTGGATGCTCGCGGTCATCCTGCTCACCGCCAGCCGTCCGGAAGGCGACTTCGTCTTCGCCGCGGGCAGCGGGTCGTATCTCTTCCTGCTCGGCGGGATGGCTGTGGCTGTGATCTGCGCCACGCTTGCCCAGGGGCGGCAACCGGGCGGCGATGGCGTCCGACTTGGCAAGTGACGTACCACTTCGCCATACACAGTGCGTGGGAGTCCGGTGATGGTTTCCCCGGCGGTCGTGGGATACGCGCCAGAAGTGGCCAGTATGGTGGTGCGCGCCGCCGAGTCGCCCGAGAGAGGTCGTAACGCGGGCGGCGGAGCCAACCGGGAGAACCTGCCTTGAGTCGTGAAACTGACAGTCCGTCCTCCGGGCCCAACGGGCGCGGCGGAGCCGCATACCCCTCGGGCACGCCGCCGTACGGGACGCCCACGGCTTCCGACGGCGGCCCGGACGCGGGCCGTTCGGCCGCGCAGCCGGAGGAACGCAAGACCGAGACCACGCTGACGACCCGGATCCGGATCAACATCCCCGGATCCCGCCCCATTCCGCCGGTCGTCATGCGCCAGACCGTCACCGGGGCCGAGGCCGAGGGTGCCGACGACGGCACGGACGCCGACGCGTCGGTGCCGGGACCCGCCCCGTCCACGGGCACCACCGAGCCTCCCGCCGAGACCGGCCCACCCGGCGAGGAACAGCCGAGCGACTGGTTCGCGCCCCGCAAGTCCGGCCCGGCCAAGGGCAGTCCGGGCAGCGGCTCCACCAACGGGGCCGGTCTGCCCGGCGGTTCGAGCGCGCCGGGTGCCGGTGGCGCCGCCGCGGGTGCGGGTGCGCCCGGCGGTACGCGTTCCGGTGGAGCCCGTCCCGGTGGCGTGGTCGGCTCCATGAACGTGCGGGGCGGTTCCCGGCCCGGCGGTGCGAGCGGCACCGGGGCCGGTGGCTCCCGCCCGGGCGGTACGAACGGCGCCGGGCTCCCCGGTGGTGCCACCGGCGGCCCTGTCGCCCCCGGACACGGCGGCGGCACCGGTTCCTTCGACGTGACCGAGGCGCTGTCCGCGGGCGGCCCGCCGCCCGGCGGCTCCCGCCCCGGTCCGGGCCGCGACGACCTGCCGTACTTCTCGGAGAACGGCAATGGCCAGAACGATAATGGCCAGCACAGCAACGGCCAGAACGGCCAGAGTGCTCTGAGCGGCTACGACAACGATCTGAGCGGCTACGGCGGCCAGAGCGGTCCGAACGGACCGAGTCCCTACGGCGGCCCGAACGGCCCCAGCGGGTTCAACGGTCCGAACGGCCCGGGCGGTCCCGGCGGCCCCGGCCCGCAGGGCCCCGCAGGTCCGACCGGCGGCCCGGTCACCGGCGACGGTTCGCTGATGCCGCCCGTTGGTGGGGGGCCCGACACCCTCGGCGGTTCCTACGACTTCAACGGACCCGACGGCCTCGGCGGCTCGGGCCGGCCCGGTGGCCCGGCCGGTCCTCCTGGGGTCCGCGGCCCGGGCGGGCCCGGTGGGCCCGGTTCCCCCTCCGGCCCCTCAGGGGGCCGTAACCCGGCCGGCCCGGGCGGGCCCGGTTCTTCCACCGGCCCCTCCGGCTTCCCCGGCCAGGGTGGGCCAGGCGGCCCCGGCGGCCCCGGTTCTGCCTCCAGTCCTTCCGGCCCGGCTGGTCCAGGCGGTCCGGGTGGGCCCACCGCAGGGCCTGGTGGCCGCGGCCCCGGTGGTCCTGGTGGCCCCGGTGCGTCGCAAGCCTTCGGTGGTCCTGGTGGCCCCGGTGCGTCGCAGGCCTTCGGCGGTCCTGCCGGTCCCAGCGGCCCGGGCGGTTCCCCCGCCCTGGGTGGTCCCGCCGGACCCGGCAGCGCCCCCCACGCCGGCCGTGGCCCAGGCGGTGGCCTGAGTGACGACACCGCGATCCTCACCCCGCAGAAGCCGGCCCCCGAACCCGGCGGCCACGGCTACGGCGGCGCCGCCGACAACGTCTCCGGGCACACCGTCACCAGCGGTATCCCCGTCGTGCCGTCGGACCGCAACGGGGCCTTCCCCCCGGGCGCCCGCACCGACGCCCCGGCGCCGCCCACGACCCCGAAGCCCGAGTCCGGCAAGCCGGCCGCCGCGGCCAAGAAGGCCAAGAAGAAGGGCCGCAACAAGCCGGCGCTCCTCGGCGGTGTCCTGATCGTCATCGCGGCCGGCGCCTACGGCGCCGGGCTCCTGATGAACAGCTCCGACGTGCCCAAGGGCACCACCGTGCTCGGCGTCGACATCGGCGGCGGCACCCGGGACGACGCCGTCGAAAAGCTCAACGAGGCCTTCGACAGCCGCGTGAACAAGGACCTGAAGCTCACGGTCGACGGCAAGACCGTCACCCTCAAGCCGGAACAGGCCGGGCTGCAGTTCGACATGACGGCCACCGTCAGCGGGGCGGCGAACAGCGACTACAACCCGGTCTCCGTGATCGGCTCGCTGTTCGGCAACCACCGGGTCGTCGACCCGGTCATGCCGGTCGACGAGGAGAAGCTGCAGGCCGAGCTCCAGGACACCGCCGGCGGCACCGGTTCCGCGACCGACGGCACGATCGAGTTCAAGTCCGGCAAGGCCGTCGCCGTGTACGGCAAGGCGGGCAAGGGCATCGACGTGGCCAGGTCGACCGCGGCGGTCGAGGAGGCCTACCGCACCCAGGTGGAGACCGGCACCGCCCCCGCGGTGGCGCTCGCGACCACCACCAAGCAGCCGACGGTCTCGAACGCCGAGGTCGACCGGATGATGAAGGAGTTCGCCGAGCCGGCGATGTCCGAGCTCGCCACCGTTCAGACCGACGCAACGCACAGCATCAACTTCGGCTCCGTGTCACTGCCGAAGATCCTCGGCTTCAAGCCCGTCAACGGCAAGCTCGTGGAGACGTACGACCTCGACGCACTCAAGGAGGCGTACGGCACCACCTTCGCGGGTGTGAAGATCGACGGCGCGAGCGGCAAGCGGGACGTCCTGCCGCAGGACGTCGCCTCCGCGCTGGGCAAGGCACTGCGCGGCAAGACGACGGCGGAGCGCACGGTGGTCATCGACACCACCCCGAACTAGCGGGGCGCGGTCACGACGAGGGGGCACCCGGCAGCACGCCGGGTGCCCCCTCGTCGTGGTGGCAGGGGACCGCCGTATGACATCTGTCATCCGGTAGTCAGGATCACCGACACTGCCGGGCGCCCCGCCCCCACGGTCACCCTGGATCCCATGACGACGACAACGGCGACCACCACCCCGGTGGTCGCGTTCGACCGGGTGAGCAAGGGCTACGGGAGCGTACGGGCCGTGGACGGGCTGACACTCGCGCTGCATCCGGGGGAGACGGTGGCCCTGCTGGGGCCGAACGGCGCCGGCAAGTCGACCGCCCTCGACCTGCTGCTCGGCCTCAGACAGCCGGACTCCGGCACGGTCAGCGTCTTCGGGACCAGCCCGCGCGAGGCCATCGTCGGCGGGCGGGTGGGCGCCATGCTGCAGAGCGGCGGGCTGATGGACGAGGTGACCGTCGCGGAACTGGTGCGGCTCGCCTGCGCCCTGCATCCGAAGCCGTACCAGCCCTCGGAGGTACTTTCCCGCGCGGGCATCGCGCAGCTCGCCGACCGCAAGGTCGACAAGCTGTCCGGCGGCCAGGCCCAGCGGGTCCGCTTCGCGCTCGCCACGGCCGGCGACAGCGACCTGATCGTCCTGGACGAGCCGACCACCGGCATGGACGTCACGACCCGCCAGGCATTCTGGGCCACCATGCGCGAACAGGCCGACCAGGGTCGTACGGTCCTCTTCGCCACCCACTACCTCGAAGAGGCCGACGCCATCGCCGACCGGGTCCTCGTCATGCACCGCGGCCGACTGCTGGCCGACGGCACGGCGGCCGAGATCAAGGCGAAGGCGGGAGCGCGCCGGATCTCCTTCGATCTGGAGGCCGGGACCGACGAGGCGCCCCTGCGGACGCTCCCCTTCCTGACCTCGATCGATGTGTCCGGCCGGACCGTTCGCATCCAGTCCTCCGACGCCGACGCGACCGTCCACGCCCTCTACGGCCTCGGCGTCTTCCCCCGCAACCTCGAAGTCGCCGGACTGGGCCTGGAGCAGGCGTTCGTCGCGATCACGGCCGCCGAGGAGGCGAAGCAACGGTGAACAGTCTGATCAAGCTGGAACTGACCCGCGCCCTGCGCAACCGCAAGTTCCTGTTCTTCTCCGTGATCTATCCGTCGGTCCTGTTCCTGATCATCGCGGGCAGCGCCGATGGCACCACCAAGGTCACCGGCACCGGCCTGACCGTCCCGACCTACATGATGGTCTCGATGGCCTCCTTCGGCGCCCTGACCGCCGTCCTGATGGGCAACAGCGAACGCATCGCCAAGGAACGCGAGAGCGGCTGGGTACGGCAGCTGCGGCTGACCACGCTCCCGGGGCGCGGATACGTCCTGGCCAAGACCGCGAGCGCCGCCGTGGTGAGCCTGCCGTCGATCGTCGTCGTCTTCGTCGTGGCGGCGGCGGTGAAGAACGTACGGCTGGACGCCTGGCAGTGGCTCGGCCTCACCGGCGCGATCTGGGCCGGCAGTCTCGTCTTCGCCGCGCTCGGCGTCGCCATCGGCTACCTGGCGAGCGGGGACGCGGTCCGGCCGATCACGATGATCACCTACTTCGGGCTGTCGATGCTCGGCGGCCTGTGGATGCCGACGACGACGTTCCCCACCTGGCTGCAGGACATCGCCGAGTGGCTGCCCACGCACGCGTACGCTGCCCTCGGGCAGGCGATCGAACAGGGCCGGGCCCCGCACGCCCAGGACCTCGCCCTTCTCGCCCTCTTCTTCGTCCTGTTCACGGGCGGCGCGGCCTGGCTGTACCGGAAGGACACGCTGAAGGCGTGAGCGGCAACGGCATCGGCATGGGGCAACGCCCGCGGAACCGCAGGCAGCGGGCGCTCAAGCTGCTCTGGACCGGCATCTGGCTCGCCTACCTGAGCGCGCCCGTCACCGACCTGCTGCACGGCGGGCACAGCGACGGCGTCCGGGTTCTTGGCTGGCTCGGCCTGGTGGCCTTCGTCGGCTGGTACTTCGCCCTCGTCTTCCGCGCCGGACGCGGCGAGACCAACGCCGTGGTGCTCGGTTCACTGGCCGTGCTCGCGGCGCAGTCGACCGTCCTCGCCCTCAGTCTCGGAAGGGAGTGGCTCGTCCTGTTCGTGTACGTGTGCGTGGGCGCCGGGGCGGCCCTTCCGATGCGGCTCGCACGGCTGACCATCCCGGCGGTGGCCGCCCTGCTGTCGGCGACCGCCCTGGCCGTACCGGACGGCACCGAGTACCTGGCCTCGCTGCTCCTCCCGGCGCTCCTCGGCGGGTTCTCCATGACCGGCGTACGCGAACTCATCCGCACCACCGTCGAGTTGCGCGAGGCCCGCGCCACCGTCGCCCAGCTCGCCGCCAACGAGGAGCGCCTGCGCCTCGCCCGCGACCTGCACGACCTGCTGGGCCACTCCCTCTCCCTGATCACGCTGAAGAGCGAACTGGCGGGCCGTATGCTCCCCGGCCACCCCGACAAGGCGGCCCAGCAGGTCGCCGACATCGAACAGGTCAGCCGCCAGGCCCTGGTGGACGTCCGCGAGGCGGTCACCGGCTACCGCCGCCCGCGCCTGCCCGCCGAACTCGCGGGAGCCCAGTCCGCCTTGACGGCCGCGGGCGTCACCGCGGACCTCCCCGCCGAACCCGACCTCGCCGGTGTCCCCGAGGACAGCGAGTCCGCCCTGGCCTGGGCGCTGCGCGAGGCGGTCACCAACGTGGTACGGCACAGCGGCGCCCTGCGCTGCTCGGTGGACGTCGTCCGCCGCCAGACCCTCGACGGCCCGGTCCTCGAACTCTCCGTCGAGGACGACGGTTCCGGCGGCCCGGGCGACGGCCCCGGCAACGGCCTGACCGGCCTCACCGAACGCCTGACGATGGTCGGCGGCTCCCTGGAGGCGGGCGGCACCCGGCACGGCTTCCGGCTGGTCGCCCGCGTGCCCGCCGTCGGCACCGCGCACGTAGGATCCGCCACATGACCCGCACGATCAAGGTCCTGCTCGCCGAGGACCAGTCGATGGTCCGCGAGGCCCTGGCCGCCCTCCTCGGCCTGGAGGCGGACATCGAGGTCGTCGCCCAGGTGGCGCGCGGCGACGAGGTACTCGCGGCCGCCCGCGCACACGAGGTGGACGTGGCCCTGCTGGACATCGAGATGCCGGGGGCGACCGGCATCGAGGCGGCCGCCCTGCTGCACAAGGAACTGCCGGCGGTGAAACTGGTCGTCCTCACCACCTTCGGCCGCCCCGGCCACCTCCGCAGCGCCATGGAGGCCGGCGCCGACGCCTTCCTGGTCAAGGACGCCCCCGCCGCCCAACTCGCCGAAGCGGTACGCAAGGTACTGACGGGGGAGCGGGTCATCGACCCCACGCTGGCGGCAGCGGCCCTGGCGGACGGCGCGAACCCTCTGACGGACCGGGAGCGAGAGGTACTCCGCGCGGCGGCGGACGGCTCCACGAACGCGGAACTGGCGGCAGCGCTGCACCTGTCCCAGGGCACGGTCCGCAACTACCTGTCCACGGCCATCCAGAAACTGGCGGTACGCAACAGGGCGGAAGCAGTACGGATCGCAAGAGAGAAAGGCTGGCTGTGACCAACCCGGGGGCGCGGGGAACTCGACCAGCCACGACGCACCCGCAGTCGCGCGGCAACGGTCAGTTCAACATGGCTCGCGCCGCATGAGCCTGCTGCCGAACCCGAGCCGCGGCCGGCTCGTCCACCGCCGCCACCACCTCGGCGTACGCCTCCAACTCGGCGGCCCCGTCGACGAAGTCACCCCGCTGCACGAGCAACTGCGCCCGCTCGTACCGCAACCGGGCGGGATGGGAAGGCAACAGCAACGACAGCTCCACCGCCCACAACGACACATCCGACCGCTCCGGCCGAGCCGCGGCCCACGCCCGGATGTTGTTCAGGATCCGCAGCACGACCTCCAAAGGCTCCGCAGGACCGAGCATCGACGGCTGCAGCGAGGCTCCTGTCGCCCCCGCCACCATCAACTCGGCGTCGCCTCCGGTCAACACCCGGCCCCCGTCGAACGGATCGGCGAGAACCTGCTCGTCCGGCGGACCGAAGCCGACGACGAAATGCCCGGGCAGGGCCACCCCGTAGACCGGTGCTCCCGCCCGCCGCGCCACCTCCATCCACACCACGGACAGCAGGATCGGCAGCCCGCGCCGCCGCCGCAGCACCTCGTGCAGCAGCGAGGACTCCAGCCGCTGGTAGTCGGCGGGGGCGCCACGAAAACCACACCGGTCCCCGAGCAGCTCGCGCAGCGACACCGCCCAGGAGCGCGGCCCGCCGGGCCGGAACGGCAGCTGTCCGGCCAGCCGGTCCAGCTCGATCTGCGCGCCGTCCAAACCCGCCTCGTCCAGCGTCCCGTCCGCCTCCGCGCCCACCAGCAGGCACAGCATGGACAGGTCGGGCCGCTCGGAGCGGGCTTCCTCGGCGAACCGGCGGCGCAGTTCGGCGGAGCGTTCGGGGGGCGGGGGGTAGGGGGGACGCATAGCTGGCTCGTGCCCTTTCACGGCGATCGCTACCGGTCGTTCGCTACGGTTCGTTGTCGGCACTGATGGGCGCGCGGTAGTGGTGGTACGCATGATGCGCCGCGAAGCCCATCCCGGCGTACATCGCCCGCGCACCGGCGTTGTCCGTCTCGACCTGGAGCCAGGCCGCCGAGGCACCCTCGTCGAGGGCCCGCCGGGCGAGCGCGGCCATCACGGCGGAGGCCAGTCCCCGCCGCCGTAGCGCGGGATCCACCTCGACGGCGGCGAAACCGGCCCACCGCCCGTCGACGACACACCGCCCGATGGCGGCGGGCGCGCCGGCACCGGGAACCGTGGCGAACCACACGGAGGGCCCGCTCCCCAGCACCTTCAGGGCCACCTCGCTCATCCCCTTGCGCTGGTACCGGGTCAGCCAGGCCTCGTCCGCCTCCCGGGACAGCACCACCGAGGTGTCCTCCGCCCGGTCGGCGAGCGGTGCCAGCGCCCCGACCCACAGCTCGGCGGTCACCTCCCGCGTCCAGTCCCGCCGCTCCAGCTCCGCGCACAGCAGCTCCTGCGTGCCCTCGGCGCCGGTGGCGGTCTGGACGTAGGCGGGCAGCCCGCGGTCGCCGTACCAGCGTCGTACGGCCGTCAGGGCCTCGTCGAGCGGCATGCCCGGGTCGCCGAGCGGCAGCACCGAGTTGGCCCGGCGCGTGAACCCGGCGGCGGCCCGCAGCTCCCACTCGCCCAGACGCCGGCTCTCCACCGGCCGCCAGGCCCGGGAGGCGACGCGCGCGAGCTCCTCGTAGGAGGCCGCCGGACCCCGTCGGCGGGCCGGGGCGGACGGCACGACCTTGCCCGCGACCAGCGAGGATTCCGGAATCCGGACGCTCTCGCCGTCCCGTCGTGTGATCAGCAGCACACCGTTGTCCCATGATGTGAGAACACCCACCGTGTCGGTGAACTTCTCACCGGTCGACCCGGGTTCGCCCAGGCGCCGTACGGACACCCGTTTACCCACGTCAGCAGCGGTGATGCGGACCACGAGACGTCCGGTCGGAGATATTTCCACAGGTCGGTCCACCCCTCCTGTTCGGATCATGCCCAGGAACGGAGATACTAGGGGCGGGCATCGACGACGCCGCGCTCCCGCGCGCCAGGCGGCGGAGCCTGAGGAGGCCCGCCAGCGCCCTATCGAGGAGGAACGACAGCGTGACCTACGTCATCGCGCAGCCTTGTGTCGACGTCAAGGACAAGGCGTGCATCGAGGAGTGCCCGGTCGACTGCATCTACGAGGGCTCCCGGTCCTTGTACATCCACCCGGACGAATGCGTCGACTGTGGTGCCTGTGAGCCGGTCTGCCCGGTCGAGGCGATCTTCTACGAGGACGACACTCCGGAGGAGTGGAAGGACTACTACAAGGCGAACGTCGAGTTCTTCGACGAACTCGGCTCTCCCGGCGGTGCCAGCAAGCTGGGGCTGATCGAGCGCGACCACCCCTTCATCGCCGCGCTGCCGCCGCAGAACGGCTGAGAGCGGCCCGCGTCACCAGCGCCGCCTCGGTCCCGTACGGCCTGATCGCCTTGATCATGACCGTCGTACGGGACCGAGGCGTTTGCCGTACCAGAAAGTGAGCCAGACCCGTGTCCGCAGTCTCCGACCGTCTCCCCACCTTCCCCTGGGACAAGCTGGCGCCGTACAAGGCGACGGCAGCGGCGCATCCGGACGGCATCGTCGACCTGTCCGTCGGCACGCCGGTCGACCCGGTCCCCGAGCTGGTCCAGAAAGCGCTCATCGCCGCGGCCGACTCGCCGGGCTACCCGACCGTCTGGGGCACGTCCGAGCTGCGCGACGCGATCACGGGCTGGCTGGAGCGCCGGCTGGGCGCCCGCGAGGTCACCCACCGCCACGTCCTGCCGATCGTCGGCTCCAAGGAACTCGTCGCCTGGCTCCCGACCCAGCTGGGCCTCGGCCCCGGCGACCGGGTCGCGTACCCGCGGCTGGCCTACCCGACCTACGAGGTCGGCGCCCGCCTGGCCCGCGCCGCGTACGAGGTCTACGACGACCCGACCGACCTGGACCCGGCCGGTCTGAAGCTGCTCTGGCTGAACTCGCCGTCCAACCCCACGGGCAAGGTGCTGTCGAAGGCCGATCTGACCCGGATCGTCGCCTGGGCCCGCGAGCACGGCGTCCTGCTCTTCTCCGACGAGTGCTACCTGGAGCTGGGCTGGGAGGCCGACCCGGTCTCCGTCCTCCACCCCGACGTGAACGGCGGCTCGTACGACGGCATCGTCGCGGTCCATTCGCTGTCCAAGCGCTCCAACCTGGCCGGCTACCGCGCGGCGTTCCTGGCGGGCGACCCGGCCGTCCTGGCCCCGCTCCTGGAGATCCGCAAGCACGGCGGCATGATGACGTCCGCGCCCACCCAGGCAGCGGTGGTGGCGGCCCTGGGCGACGACACCCACGTCCGCGAACAGCGCGAACGCTACGCAGTGCGCCGCACGGCCCTGCGCGAGGCGCTGGTGGGCCACGGCTTCCGCATCGAACACAGCGAGGCCAGCCTCTACCTCTGGGCCACCCGCGACGAGTCCTGCTGGACCACGGTCGCCCACCTGTCCGACCTCGGCATCCTCGTCGCCCCGGGCGACTTCTACGGCGAGGCCGGCGAGAACTTCGTACGCGTGGCGCTCACCGCCACGGACGAGCGGGTGCGGGCGGCCGTGGAACGTCTGTCGTAGGGACAGGCAGAGCGATCAGGCCGAGCGAGCGGACAGAGCGACGGGGCCCAGGGAAGCATCTCCCTGGGCCCCGTCGTCGGCTCGAGCCGGGTGCCTAGCCGAGCGGCGCGCCGCCCTTCACCGGCAGCGAGTCGGCCGCCGGCAGTCCACCCTTGGCGAGGGAGTCCGTCGGCAGCCCGCCCTTCGTCGCCGTCGAAGTGGTGTCACCGAGGACGGCCCCGGCGGAGCCCGCCGCTTCGCCCGCGGTCTTCTGGGCTGCGGGCGCCACCTTCTTCACGGCCTTGCCACTGGTCTTGACCGCGCCGGGCACGGCCTTCTGGACGGCCTTGCCGCCGGTCTGGCCCGCGGTGCCGGTCACGTTCTGAGCCGCACCATCGACCGTGTTGCCGACGCTCGCCCCGTCCAGGGCGGTCAGCCCACCGAGGTTCGGGGTGGCCGGCAGCTCGGGAGCCGCGCTGGCGGAGCCGGCCGCACCGACCCCGGCGGCCGCTCCCGCAGCTACGAGCAGCGCGGCACGGGCGATCCGTCGGGTCAGGGGGAGGGACATGTTGCTCCTTTGACGGAAGGGAACGATGAAGTGTCCGCACGAGCCCGGCAGTCGACCGACTGGGTGTCGATCCGGTTGTTGATCTCCGGGCTCGGACGCAGTGACTACCGCTCGAAGCCCGGGAAGGTTGCGGCGGGCCAACGTAAAGAGTTGGCAATGCGTCGCATTATCGGCTCCGGATAAAAACGACAAAAAGTGCGCGGTCGGAAAGTGTGCCGAATCCTTACAGCCCTGTGTTCGCACGGGTCTGGACGGTTAGGGGGTGACACGACGAAAACCTGCGCACACCGACGCCCACACCCGGTGGACGTAACCCTTCCGAGTGAGCGCCCGTACTACTGCGCAGTGATGATCCGGACCGAGCCCGTGGCCTGCTCCGCGCCTGCGGCGCCCTGCGTGCCGGCGGTACGCCACTGGCTGTCCGTGTTCCCGGCCGTCCACTGCCGGCCGGCGTACGAGACCCGTTCGATGTGCAGCGCGGAGGCGTTGGCCACGGCCCAGTGCGCCAGCTGCCAGCCGCGCTGCCGGAGGCTGCGACCGGAGCCGGAGCCCGCGTCGGTCACGGGCAGCGTGACGGTCCGCCCGCCATCTCCGCTCCCGCTCGCGGAGGGCGTCGGCGTGGGAGTCGCCTCGGCGCCCACCTCGGCCGAGGCCGGCTCCAGCACGTCCCGCCCGAAGTCCCGCACGAGCGCCGTCCGCACCGCGTCGGTGCCCGCGGCCTGCGTCGCGGCCTGACGGCCCTCGCAGGTCAGCGTGGCCGGCGACTGCCCGGTGAGAGCGGCGGCGAGCAGGGTGGCGTCCGGTTCGTGCTTGGCGTACGCCGTCGGATAGCCGCTGCGCTGCACCTTTTGCGCGGCGACGGTCAGCGGCAGCCGCGTGTAGTCGGGCACCTTGGCCAGGTGCTCGTAGAAGACGTTCGCCGCGTACGTCGGGTCCAGGATCTCCTTGGGCGAGCCCCAGCCCTGCGAGGGCCGCTGCTGGAACAGGCCGAGCGAGTCGCGGTCGCCGTGGCTGATGTTGCGCAGCGCCGACTCCTGCAGCGCGGTGGCGAGCGCGATCGTCACGGCCCGCTCGGGCATCCCGCGCCCGGTGCCGACGGCCGCGATGGTTGCGGCGTTCACCGCCTGCTCGGGCGTGAACTCGTACGTGGCTCCGTCGCTCTTGCCCGAGACGACCTTGCAGCCCGGTGTGCCCGCCCCTCCGGTGAGGTACTGCACCACGAGGTAACCGGCGACGGCGCACATGACCACCACGGCCGCACAGAAACGGAAGAGGCGGCCGCGACGCTTGGGAATGGGGGACAGCTCTGACACGCGCCACAAGATACTGGAGAGTACTGTGCGGCTGCGCCGGGTGCGGAAAGTCTGTGCGAAGGCCCGGCGCGTTAGGGTCGACAGCATGGCCGACACCTCACTTGACCTGACGCTGGACGCGGCGAGGCTCACCGCGCAGCTCGTCGACTTCCCCTCCGAGAGCGGCTCCGAGAAGCCCCTCGCGGACGCGATCGAGATCGCGCTGCGCGCCCTGCCCCACCTGACGGTCGACCGGTACGGCAACAACGTCGTCGCCCGCACGAACCTGGGCCGCTCGGAACGCGTCATCCTCGCCGGCCACATCGACACCGTCCCGATCGCGGACAACGTCCCCTCCCGGCTCGACGACGAGGGCTACCTGTGGGGCTGCGGCACCTGTGACATGAAGTCCGGGGTGGCCGTACAGCTGCGCATCGCGGCGACGGTCCCGGCCCCGAACCGCGACCTCACCTTCGTCTTCTACGACAACGAAGAGGTCGCCGCACACCTCAACGGCCTGAAGCATGTGGCCGCGGCTCACCCCGACTGGCTGGAGGGCGACTTCGCGGTCCTGCTGGAGCCGACGAACAACCAGGTCGAGGGCGGCTGCCAGGGCACCCTGAGGGTGTTCCTGAAGTTCAAGGGGACGCGGGCGCACTCCGCGCGCGCGTGGATGGGCTCCAACGCGATCCACGCCGTCTCCCCGGCTCTCGCCAAGCTCGCCGCGTACGAGCCGCGCAAGCCCGTCGTGGACGGCCTCCAGTTCCACGAGGGCCTCAACGCCGTGGGCATCGAGGGCGGCGTCGCCACCAACGTCATCCCCGACGCCTGCACCCTCGTCGTCAACTTCCGCTACGCGCCCGACCGCAGCGAGGAGGAGGCGGAGGCCTTCGTCCGGGACTACTTCGCGGACTGCGGCGTCGACGAGTTCGTGGTCGACGACCACACCGGCGGCGCCCGCCCCGGCCTCACCCACCCGGCCGCGCAGGCCTTCATGGCGGCCGTCGGCGGCGAGGCCCGCCCCAAGTTCGGCTGGACGGACGTGGCCCGTTTCAGCGCCCTCGGGGTACCCGCGGTGAACTACAGCCCCGGCGAGCCGCTTCTCGCCCACAAGGTGGACGAGAAGGTGAAGGCGTCGCTCATCCCGGAGGCGGAGGAGCGTCTGAGGTCGTGGCTGACGGCATGAGGGGGCGCGTGCGGCCGTGATCGTGCTTGGCGGCGCTTCATGGCGGACATGCTCACGTCCCCCGTCCGTAACCCGCGGAGATCTACGCTGAGGTGGAAAGACGGCAAGCGGAGGGAGCGCACATGGCTACTGGCAACCCCGAGGGCAAGAAGCAGCCACCGGAGGAGCAGCGCCTGGGACCGGTCCTCCGGAGGCGGGAACAGGTCCAGGCCAGCACCACCGACCAGCGCCTGCTGGACGCCGGCGGCCCCTCGGACTGGGTCCACACCGACCCGTGGCGCGTCCTGCGCATCCAGTCGGAGTTCATCGAGGGCTTCGGTACGCTCGCCGAACTCCCCGCCGCCATCAGCGTGTTCGGCTCCGCGCGTACGCCCGCCGACTCGCCGGAGTACGAGGCGGGTGTGCGGCTCGGCCGCGGCCTGGTGGAAGCGGGCTTCGCGGTGATCACGGGCGGCGGCCCCGGGGCGATGGAAGCCGCCAACAAGGGCGCCTGCGAGGCGAAGGGCATCTCCGTCGGCCTGGGCATCGAGCTCCCCTTCGAGCAGGGCCTCAACCCCTACGTCGACATCGGCCTCAACTTCCGCTACTTCTTCGTCCGCAAGATGATGTTCGTGAAGTACGCCCAGGGGTTCGTGGTCCTGCCGGGCGGCCTCGGCACGCTGGACGAGCTGTTCGAGGCGCTGACGCTGGTCCAGACCCAGAAGGTCACCCGCTTCCCGATCGTCCTCTTCGGTACGGAGTACTGGGGCGGGCTGGTGGACTGGCTGAAGAACACGCTGATCGCCCAGGGCAAGGCCTCGGAGAAGGACCTGCTGCTGTTCCACCTCACGGACGACGTGGACGAGGCGGTGGCGTTGGTGTCGAAGGAGGCGGGCCGCTAGCGGGGCGCCATGGCAGCCCGTCCGGCGTTTGAGGACGAGGCCGTTCGGGCCGAAGCCGGGGTCTGGGGGCGGCAGCCCCCAGGGACGGGACGGGAAGGGGCGGCGGGGGCGACGAAAACCCTACGCCAGCCCCCTCCGCGCCACCGCCGGTGCCCGGTGCCCCGCGATCGACGCCACCATGTCCAGCACCTGCCGGGTCTCGGCGACCTCGTGCACCCGGTACACCTGAGCACCCAGCCACGCGGACACGGCCGTCGTGGCCAGCGTCCCCACCACCCGCCCCTTCACCGGCTTGTCCAACGTCTCGCCCACGAAGTCCTTGTTGGACAGCGACACCAGCACCGGCCACCCGGTGTCGACCATCTCCCCGAGCCGCCGCGTGGCCTCCAGACTGTGCCGCGTGTTCTTCCCGAAGTCGTGCCCGGGATCGATCAGCACGGACTCCCGAGGCACCCCGAGCGACACCGCCCGCTCGGCCAGGCCCACGGTCACCCGCAGAATGTCGGCCATGACGTCGTCGTACGTCACCCGATGCGGCCGGGTACGAGGTTCCGCACCGCCCGCGTGCGTACACACCAGCCCCACCCCGTACCGCGCGGCCACCTCCGCCAGCCCCGGGTCCACCCCGCCCCACGCGTCGTTCAGCAGATCCGCACCCGCCTCGCAGACGGCCTCGCCGACCTCCGCCCGCCAGGTGTCCACGCTGATGACGACATCGGGGAAACGCCGCCGGACCTCCGCCACGAAGCCGACGGTCCGCCGCGCCTCTTCCTGAGCCGTCACCTCTTCGCCCGGCCCGGCCTTGACCCCGCCGATGTCGACGATGGCCGCGCCCTCCGCCACCGCCTGCTCCACGCGCGCGAGCGCCGGCTCGTCGCGGAAGGTGGCTCCCTGGTCGTAGAAGGAATCCGGGGTCCGGTTCACGATCGCCATGATCACCGGCTCGTGCGCGCCGAATTCACGCCTGCCCAGCCTGAGCATCCCCTGTGACCTCTCCTCGTACGTGCCGGTCTTGGGCCGCCTGCGACCCTAACTGTCAGAGTCGCATGGCACGATCGGACCCTGACACATTCGACGCCGACGCCCAGCACGCCGGCACGGATCATGGGGACCTCAGCGATGGTTATGTTCTTGTTCCTGGTCATCGCGCTGGCCGTAGTGGTCGCCGCGGTGACGCTCGCCGTCGTGGGCGGAGGCGAGGGCAGCGGCCCGCTGCCGGAGGCCGCTCCGGAGCGCCTGCACGACCCGCTGCCCCCGGACCGCCCGGTGAACCGGGCGGACATCGAGACCCTGCGCTTCCCGCTGGCCCCCCGCGGCTACCGCATGGCGGACGTCGACGACGCGCTGGGCCGCCTCGGCGCGGAGCTCGCCGAGCGGGACGCCCGGATCGCCGACCTGGAGTCCGCGCTGGCCGGTGCGCAGGCCGCCGCGACCCATGTCTCCATGGACAAGCCCGCACAGGAGGAGCGGCCGTGAGCGACGGCGCCGCCCTGGCCGGTCCGGACGGCGCGCTGCGCTGCCCCTGGGCGCTGTCGGCCGCGGAGTACGTGACGTACCACGACGAGGAGTGGGGCCGCCCGGTCCACGGCGACGACGCACTCTTCGAACGGCTCAGCCTGGAGGCCTTCCAGTCCGGCCTGTCCTGGATCACGATCCTGCGCCGCCGCCAGGGCTTCCGCGCCGCCTTCGCCGGCTTCGAGATCACGAAGGTCGCCGCCTTCACGGACGACGACCGCGCGCGCCTGCTCGCCGACGCGGGCATCATCCGCAACCGCGCCAAGGTCGACGCGACGCTCGCCAACGCGCGCGTGCTGGCCGACTGGACCCCGGGCGAACTCGACGACCTGATCTGGTCCCACGCCCCCGACCCGGCCGCCCGCGCGACCCCGAAGACCCTCTCCGACGTCCCCGCGGTCACCCCCGAGTCGACCGCCCTGTCGAAGGCCCTCAAGAAGCGCGGCCTGCGATTCGTCGGGCCGACGACGGCGTACGCGCTGATGCAGGCGTGCGGGCTGGTGGACGACCACCTGGAGGCGTGCGTGGCGAGGAAGGGCTGAGCTCGCCCCCGCCCCGCACCCCCACCAGGATCAGCGGCCCAGGTACTTCGGCTTCTCCTTGTTCACGAACGCCTGCACCGCGATCACGTGGTCCTCGGAGGAACCCGCCCGCGTCTGCAGCTCGTCCTCCTTCTCCAGGGTCTCGGCCAGGGAGTGGGACAGCCCGTAGGCCATCGCCTCCTTGATCGCCCCGTACGCCACCGTCGGCCCCTCGGCCAGCGCCCGCGCCACCTTCTCCGCCTCGGCCCGCAGGTCGGCCGACGGTACGACCCGGTTGGCGATGCCCAGCTCGTACGCCTCCTGTGCCGTGATGCTGCGCGGGAAGAGCAGCAGGTCGGCCGCCCGGCCCGGGCCGATCACGCGGGGCAGCGTCCAGGAGATGCCCGAGTCGGCGGTCAGCGCCACGCCCGCGAACGACGTGTTGAAGGCCGCCGTGTCCGCCACGATCCGGTAGTCCGCGGCCAGCGCGAACCCGAACCCGGCCCCGGCCGCGACGCCGTTGACCCCGGCCACCACGGGCTTGCGCATCTCGGTCAGCGCCCGCGCGACGGGGTTGTAGTGCTCGCGCACCGTGCTCATGGTCAGCCGGGTCCCCGCCTCGCGGTCGGAGGCCAGCAGCCCGATGTGCTCCTTGAGGTCCTGCCCCACGCAGAACGCCCGCTCCCCGGCGGCCGTCAGCAGCACCGCCCGTACGGCCTGGTCGGCCGCCGCGGCCTGGACCGCGTCCCGCAAGGCGACCTTGGTGGCGATGTTCAGCGCGTTCATCGCCTCAGGGCGGTTCAGCACGATCGTCGCGAGTCCGTCGCTCACCTCGTACAGCACGGTGTCGGCCATGGCATGTCCCCTCCGGTCCGTGGCTCGGACGTACTCGTCGGTACGTCCCTGTCTCCGAAGGACAGCATGGCGGAGATCACCGTCCGGGAACCGGACCGGACATGTGACCTGCGTCAAAGAATTCTGGACCGCCTCCGCTCGGCGGAAGTCCGTGCGGCGGCGCAGTATCGCAGTCACATCGCCGAATTGAGTGGTTTTGCTCGCGCGCGTTGCCCAAGCGATGCCGACTGATGTTGGTCATCGGGTCCTGAGATGCGGGATAATGGCCTGGAAGCAATGTGTTCGATGCCGGTGTCGTGCGTCCCACCCCGGGACAAGCGTGCCCTCCAGGGCCGTCGGCTTTGACGATGAGCTGGTTTCAGGAAGGGGAACGAGCATGGCGGCCATGAAGCCGCGGACGGGCGATGGCCCGCTCGAGGTGACCAAGGAGGGGCGGGGCATTGTCATGCGCGTTCCGCTCGAAGGCGGCGGGCGGCTCGTCGTCGAGCTGACCCCCGATGAGGCCGACGCGCTCGGTGACGCCCTCAAGAAGGTCGTCGGCTGACGCGGAGCGCGACCATACCCTTTCGGCAACCCCGGTACCGCGTGCGGTGCCGGGGTTGCGGTTTGTCGTCCTCGAAGCGCCGTTCCGAAGCCGTTCCGATGGCGCGTCGACGCCGTTTTCGGACGGTCAGCGCTTGACCGCGCAGAGCAGCCCGTCACCCACTGGGAGCAGTGACGGCACGAGTTCTTGGCTCTCGCGCACCGCACGCAGCAGCTCCCGCAGCCGCAGGACCTCCGTGGGCTGCGGGCCCGAGTCGACCGTCCGGCCGTTGGCGAAGACACCCTCGAAGACGACCAGGCCGCCGGGGCGCAGCAGACGCAACGATTCAGCGAGGTAGTCCATGACCTCCTGCCGGTCGCCGTCGCAGAAGACGAGGTCGTAGCCGGCGTCCGCGAGCCGGGGCAGGACGTCCAGGGCGCGGCCGGGGATGAAGCGGGCCCGGTTGCTGGCGAAGCCGCTGGCGCGGAAGGCCTGGCGGGCGAACTGCTGGTGTTCCGGCTCGGGGTCGACCGTGGTCAGCACACCGTCCGGACGCATTCCGTGCAGCAGATGGATCCCCGACACGCCGGTGCCGGTTCCGATCTCCGCGACCGCCTTGGCCTCCACGGTGGCAGCGAGCAACCCGAGCGCCGCGCCCGTGCCGGGCGACACCGAGCGCAGTCCCGCCTCGCGGGCCCGGTCACGGGCCCAGCGCAGGGCTTCGTCCTCGGCGACATAGGCGTCGGCGAACGCCCAGCTCGTCTGCCGGTTGCCGGTAATGACCCTCTCCTGTCCCCGTGGTTGCCTGGGCGTGACTGTATCCGTTGGCGTCGGGAACCCGCAGATGGGACCGGGCGTTTAGAGGGGTGGGAGACAGGGCGGGGGGACACAGTTGGATCACGACGACGAGCAGGCGCTCGAGCAACTGCTGACGCAGCCGCACGAGCCGTATCAGCACAGATCAATTTCTCGTAAAACCGCTTATCCGGAGCTAACGGGCGAGGTGGCTATGGTAGGGGCTCCACTGGACACCACCAGAGCCGACAGGGGAGGTGCGGCTGCACCTGTGGATCGGGGAGGAGTGCTGCGGCGCTTCCTCGGATCGGCGGGCAGGCCGAAATCCGTGAACGACACCGCTGCTGACCACAGTCACGCCGCCGAGTACGCCCAGACCGCGACCTTCTCCACCGACGCGGACGGGCAGGCGTGGACTCCGCCCACCTGGGAGGAGATCGTCAGCACCCACAGCGGCCGGGTATACCGGCTCGCCTACCGTCTGACGGGCAACCAGCACGACGCCGAGGACCTCACCCAGGAGGTCTTCGTCCGCGTCTTCCGCTCGCTGTCGACCTACACGCCGGGCACCTTCGAGGGCTGGCTGCACCGCATCACCACCAACCTGTTCCTGGACATGGTCCGCCGCAAGCAGCGCATCCGTTTCGACGCCCTCGGCGAGGACGCTGCCGAGCGGCTGCCCAGCCGCGAGCCGTCGCCGCAGCAGGTCTTCAACGACGCGCACTTCGACGCCGACGTCCAGCAGGCCCTCGACACCCTCGCCCCCGAGTTCCGCGCCGCGGTCGTCCTGTGCGACATCGAAGGACTGTCGTACGAGGAGATCGCCGCGACCCTGGGCGTCAAGCTCGGCACGGTCCGGTCCCGGATCCACCGCGGCCGTTCCCAGCTGCGCAAGGCCCTCGCGCACCGCTCGCCGGAGGCCCGGGCCCAGCGCCGTTCCTTCATGGCCCGTGTTCCCGCACTGGGGGGAGGGGGCGCGACCGCGTGAGTGGATCACGGCCTACCCCGTCCGAACAGCATCTGGGAGACCGACTCGCCGCCCTTGTGGACGGAGAGCTCGGTCATGAGTCGCGCGACCGTGTCCTCGCACACCTGGCCACCTGTGCCAAGTGCAAGGCCGAGGCCGACGCACAGCGCCGACTGAAGAACGTCTTCGCGGAGGCGGCACCCCCGCCGCCCTCCGAAAGCTTCCTGGCCCGCCTCCAGGGTCTTCCCGCGGGAGGCGACGCCGACGACGGCGACGACTCGCCGTTCGGCGGCTCGGGCTTCGCCGGCGGACTGTCCGGACGGCCCGGTGCCACCGGCGTCTTCGGGCTGAAACGCGGCGACCGGTTCGCTTTCGACTACCTGCCGGCCCGCCCGCACGCCTCGGTGCTTCCGCCCTCCCCGGCGAGCCGCGGCTTCCGTATCCACGACGTCAGCCGTCACGAGGCCGAGCGGTCGGCATCGCGCGGGCTGCGGTTCGCGTTCGTCGCCGCCGGAGCGGTGTCCCTGGCCGCGATCGCGCTGGGCGGGGTCACCACGGTGACGCCGGGCGACACCGCCGCGGACGCGCGCGGCGGTTCCGGTACCGGCAGCAATGTGACACCGGCCCGCACACAGGGCACGGGAGCCGCCACGGCGCCCGAGAGCCAGCGACGCCGGGGGCTCGGCCCGCTGCTCGCCCAGGGCCAGAACCAGGGCTCGCTCGGTGACACCCCGGTCGCCCCGACCGAGGTCTCGGCACCGTTGCTGCCAGGGGCGCAGGTCGCCGCGGTGGGCCGGTTGCAGGAGGGGATCCACTCACTGGCCGCGCCCGTCATGGCCGGTGCGGCCGCCATGTCCCCTCTGATACGTCCGCTCAGCGCGACCCCGCCACTCGACCTCACCTCGTGGTCCGCGACCCCGGACCTCCTCGCCACCCCCGGCCTCCTCGCCGCGACCGTCCCCGACTCGACCTCCTCCCCCTCGGCGTCCTCCGTCACCCCCCGCTGACTCGTCGGCCCCTCGCCGCCGACGCCCCGCCTGACCTGCCCCTGCGCGGCGGCTCGGGAACCTGGTTGAATCCAGGGAGTCGTACGTTCGGCGCGTGGGGGCCGCAAGGCGGAGCCCGAGCTGTGGGGAGAGCATGAACGAGGGGAAGCCGGCAAAGGCGAAGTGGTGGAGCCGTCCTCGACCGCAGCACCTTGCGGACCCGGCGGAAGTGCCCGGTCCGCTTGCGGCCGCGGCGCCTGGCGACGTCGGGACCGGCGTCCGCGACTCGGACGGGACCGGCGTCAGCGGTGCCGACTCGGACGGTGACTTCGAACTGAGGGCTCCGGAGAAGAGGCCCGAGCCGGGGGGCGACTTCGAGCTGGCACGGCCCAGTGGGGTGGCCGCGGAGCCGGAAGGGGAAGCGGCCGTGGTCGCGTCCGGCGTCGACCGCGTGACCGGGGATGCCGTCGAGCATGTCCCCGTGCCGGTGGCAGACCGTCCCGTTCGGCCAAAAGCCGAGACGGACCCTCCCGTCGAGCCGACCTCCGAGCGGCCCCCTGTGCCCGCTGCCGATCGTCCCCGCCCCCTGCACGACCCCGACCCCTACAGCACCCCGCCCTACGGCGAGCCGGGCCCCTGGGCGCCTGCCCCACCCGTACAACACCCGGCGACCACACCGGCACAGGGCACGCCTGCGCTGACGCCGACACGGCAACCCGACCCGTACGTCCCGACGGCGGGCTCGAACCCCCCGACCACGGGTGCCGGCCTCCCGACGTCGGGCCCTTTCGTCCCGACCCCGGACCCACACGCCTTGCCGACCCCGGCCTCCAGCACGCAGACCCCGGCCCCCGTTCCGGCCGCGCACCCGGCGGCTCCGGCCACCGGCATTCCCGCCGCGCACCCGACGGTCCCGGTCACCGCCGTCTCCGCCGCGCACTCCGAAGCCTCAGCCTCCGCCCCCGCAGGGCCCATCCCGCCCCCGCTTCCCGCCTCGGCGTCGTCCGTTCCAAGCGGTCAGGTCGTCCCGCCGCCCGAGCCCACCGTCGCTTCAGCAGCCCCTGGCGGCTCGGCTGTGCCCGGCGTGGCCCTGGAAGCTCCCCCCGCCCTTCCGCCCGCCGCAGGGCCTTCAGCGGCCCCGTACAGCCCCGCGCAGGGTGTGTCCCCCTCCGCCCCCTGGCAGAACTACGACCCCTGGGCCCCGGTCCCCGTCGCTCCCCTCCAGCAGAACGGCGCGGCCGTCCTCACCCAGGACCAGCAGCGCAGGCGCGTGAAGAAGGTGCTCGTCGGTGGGGCCGCGCTGCTGGCGCTCGTGTCCGGGGGCGTCGGTGGTGTCGTAGGGGCGTATCTCGAGCGCAATGGCGGGATCGGTGCTGTCGAGCTGCCGCAGGCCGGGGCGGAGTCGGCAGGGCGGGCTCCGGACAGCGTGGCGGGGATCGCCGCGCGGGCGCTGCCCAGCGTGGTGACCCTGCATGTGAGCGGGTCCGACGAATCCGGTACCGGTACCGGATTCGTGCTCGACGGCCGCGGTCACATCCTCACCAACAACCACGTCGTCGAACCCGCCGCCGACGACGGCGAGATAACCGTGACCTTCCACAGCGGTGACACCGCCAAGGCCACCGTCGTCGGCAGGGACAGCGGCTACGACCTGGCCGTCGTCAAGGTCAGCGGGGTGACGGGGCTCAAGCCCTTGACCCTCGGCAACTCCGACAACGTCCGGGTCGGGGACCCCGTCGTCGCCATCGGCGCCCCCTTCGACCTGGAGGGCACCGTCACCTCCGGCATCATCAGCGCCAAGGAGCGGCCCATCACGGCCGGCGGCGAGAGCGGGGACGGGAGCGACGTGTCATATGTCGACGCCCTGCAGACCGACGCGCCCATCAACCCCGGCAACTCCGGCGGGCCCCTCCTCGATGCGCAGGCCCGTGTCATCGGCATCAACTCCGCCATCCGGTCCGCCGACAGCGGCTCCGCCCCGGACAGCGGCCAGGCCGGTTCGATAGGCCTCGGTTTCGCCATACCGGTCAACCCGGGCAAGCGCGTCGCCGAGGAGCTGATCAACACCGGCAAGGCGACCCACCCGGTGATCGGCGTCACCCTCGACATGGACTACGCCGGCGACGGTGCCCGCGTGGGCACGAAGGGCAGCGACGGGGGCCCAGCGGTCACCGTCGGCGGCCCCGGCGACCGGGCCGGCATCGAGGCAGGCGACGTCATCACCGAGGTCGACGGCCAGCGCGTCCACTCCGGCGACGAGCTCATCGTCAAGACCCGCGCCCACCGCCCCGGCGACCGCCTCGAAATCACCGTGGAGCGCGACGGCAAGGAGAGGACGATCTCGTTGGTCCTCGGATCGTCCGACGGCGACTGAGACTCACACGAACATCACAGAAGAGGGCCCGTAATGGCCCGATCAGTGGCCCCACAAGGCAAACAACCCGGAAAACCCCACACGTACCGCACTCGGAGGGCTCGGGACAGTACCCGTCCCACGGGATCGCCGGGTACCGTGGACCCGGCCCGGACCACGGAAGACCGCACAGACCACCGAGGGCCGAGGACCGAGGACATCGCAAGGAGCTTCAGGTGTTCAATGACATAGGACCGCTCGAGCTGATCACGCTCGTTGTCCTCGCCGTGCTCGTCTTCGGTCCGGACAAGCTCCCGAAGGTCATCCAGGACGTCACGCGGACCATCCGTAAGATCCGGGAGTTCTCGGAGAGCGCCAAGCAGGACATCCGCAGCGAACTGGGCCCGGAGTTCAAGGACTTCGAGTTCGAGGACCTCAACCCCAAGGCGTTCATCCGCAAGCAGCTGGACAACGACGAGCTGGGGCTCAAGGAGATCCGCAACGGCTTCGACCTGAAGAAGGAGATGGCCGAGGTCACGGACGCGGTCCACGGCCGCGACAGCGACTCGTCGTCCTCTTCCTCTTCGTCGGCCGGTTCCTCCGGCGGCACCGTCGACATGACGAAGAAGCCCGAGACGCCCGAGGAGCGCCCGCCGTACGACGCGGACGCCACCTGAGCCGTAGGCCCGGGCGCACGCTCCGCCGTACGTGACGCGTCTCATACCCCTCGGGGACCTTCCACGGCCTGAACGCGCCTCTTGGGCGACCCACGCGCCGGGCGCTTTCCCGGCTGCTCGGAGCGGGGTGGCTATGCTGCCGAGTTGTTGTGCGGAGCGGACGAGTACGCCCGAAGGGGGGCGGGCCGTCGGCTCCGACGAGAGCGAGGAGGCGTCCGGGCACATGGAGACGACGAGTCGGGCAGTCGCGCAGGCGTCGGCCGCGGAGGGCGGACAACAGGTCCCCTCCGCCCGGCGCACGGTCGACGGCTACCTGCTGGCGCCCTTCCCGTGGTACGGCCTCGACGAGGCCTTCACGGGACCGCGCTGGCTGATGCAGGTCGGTACGGCGGCCGACGGAGCCGTCGAGCACGGTTCCGTCGGACACGGCGACGAGCCCTCGGTACGGAACGAGGCGTCGGAGGACAAGGAGAAGTTCGCGGTGGTGGTCACCGTCGCGGCCAACCCCGTGCGGCGCAGCGCCGACGGCACCGGCCTCCTGGAGGCCACCTCGGTCTCCTCGGCGGCCTGGCTGGCGGGTGTGGGACTGCTGTCCTTCACCTGGCCCGGCCAGATGGACCACAGCCTGCGTGACGACTGGCTGGACCAGCAGACCGAGACGGCCTGGGCCCTCGCGGACGACCTGGACGGCGACGACTGGTCGACGCTGTCCCTGCCCGTGGACGGCGTTCCGACGCCCTTCCACTACCGCGAGTCCGAGTTCGGCTGGGTGCTGGCCGGGTCGACTCAGGAGGGGGTGCATGTGGGGGCGTACGGGAGAGGCATGAGCGCGTACGGGCTCGGCTTCGCCATGATCAAGGACATCACCACTTACGCGTAGCCGGTGGTACGACGATGGGGGCGCCGTCCGTGAGACGGCGCCCCCATCGTCGTACCAGGGCCGGAACTGGGCTAGAACTTGTTGCGCGGGGTGATTCCCAGCGACAGCCCCGACAGGCCCCGCTGCCGCCCGCCGAGCTTCCCCGCGATCGCGCGCAGCGCCGCGCCCGCCGGGGAGTCCGGGTCGGTCAGGACGACCGGCTTGCCCTCGTCGCCGCCCTCGCGGAGGCGGACGTCGATGGGGATGGAGCCGAGGACCGGGACGGTGGCGCCCGTCGTACGGGTCAGGCCGTCCGCCACCGACTGGCCGCCGCCCGTGCCGAAGACGTCGACCATCTCGTCGCAGTGCGGGCAGGGCAGGCCGGACATGTTCTCCACCACGCCGACGATCTTCTGGTGGGTCTGGACGGCGATGGAGCCCGCCCGCTCGGCCACCTCGGCCGCCGCCTGCTGAGGCGTCGTCACGACCAGGATCTCGGCGTTCGGGACCAGCTGGGCCACGGAGATGGCGATGTCGCCGGTGCCGGGCGGCAGGTCGAGCAGCAGCACGTCCAGGTCGCCCCAGTACACGTCCGCCAGGAACTGCTGGAGGGCGCGGTGGAGCATCGGGCCGCGCCAGACGACCGGGGCGTTGCCCGGGGTGAACATGCCGATCGAGATGACCTTCACGCCGTGCGCGGACGGCGGCATGATCATGTTCTCGACCTGGGTGGGACGGCCGTCGGCGCCCAGCATGCGCGGCACGCTGTGGCCGTAGATGTCGGCGTCGACGACCCCGACCTTCAGGCCGTCCGCGGCCATCGCCGCAGCCAGGTTCACCGTCACCGACGACTTGCCGACGCCGCCCTTGCCGGAGGCGACCGCGTACACGCGGGTGAGGGAGCCCGGCTTGGCGAAGGGGACCTCGCGCTCGGTCTGGCCGCCGCGCAGCGCGGTCGCCAGTTCCTTGCGCTGCTCGTCGCTCATGACGTCGAGTTCGACGTCGACGCGGCTGACGCCCTCGACCGCCGAGACCGCGTCCGTCACGCGCTGAGTGATCGTTTCGCGCATGGGGCAGCCGGAGACCGTCAGGTACACGGCGACCGCGACCGCTCCGTCCGCGCCGATCTCCACGGACTTGACCATCCCCAGTTCGGTGATGGGTCGGTTGATCTCGGGGTCGTTCACCGTCGCCAGTGCTTCACGCACCGCGTCTTCCGTAGCCATAAGGACGATGGTACGGCGCCCGGCGGGGGCTCCGGAAAGCCCCGTCACCGGTCGTCTACGTCACGTACCCGCGACCGTTCTGCCGGGAATACGACATGGCCGTCGTGCCGCTCGTCCAGTTCCTTCACCAGGTCCTGCAGTTCGGAGCGGATCCAGTCCCGGGTCGCCACCTCGCCGAGGCCGATCCGGAGCGAGGCGATCTCGCGGGTCAGGTACTCGGTGTCGGCGATCGACCGCTCGCTCGCCTTGCGGTCCTGTTCGAGGTTGACCCGGTCACGGTCGTCCTGCCGGTTCTGCGCGAGCAGGATCAGCGGGGCCGCGTAGGAGGCCTGGAGCGACAGCATCAGGGTCAGGAAGATGAACGGGTAGTTGTCGAAGCGCAGGTCACGGGGCGCGAAGATATTCCACAGCACCCACATGATGATGACGATCGTCATCCAGACGATGAACCGTCCGGTGCCCAGGAAGCGCGCGATGCGCTCCGACAGCCGTCCGAAGGCCTCCGGGTCCCACTCGGGCAGGAGCCGGCGCCGGGGCGGGCGGGGCTGGTCGAGCCGGGGGCGGGAGCGGGTGGTGGCCGTCGCGCCAGCCAGGGTGCGCTCCCGGGCGGCCTCGCGGGTGCTCTCGCGCTCAGGAGCCATGGGGGGCCACCTCCTCGCCCTCGTCGAGGTGGAACTCTGTCTCCCGCCAGTCGTCGGGCAGCATGTGGTCCAGTACGTCGTCCACGGTCACCGCGCCCAGCAGCGACCCGGCCTCGTCCACGACGGGCGCCGCGACCATGTCGTACGTCGCGAAGAACCCGGCGACCAGGGGCAGCGCCGCGTCCGGGGCCAGGGACTGCAGGTCGTCGTCGAGGATCGAGCTGACCAGGGTGTACGGAGGGTCGCGCAGCAGGCGCTGGAAGTGGACCGTGCCGAGGTACTTGCCGGTCGGGGTCTCGTCGGGCGGCCGGCAGACGTAGACCTGGGCGGCGAGGGCGGGGGACAGGTCGGGGTTGCGGACGCGGGCGAGCGCGTCGGCGACGGTCGCGTCGGGCCGCAGCACGATCGGCTCGGTCGTCATCAGACCGCCGGCCGTGTGCTCCTCGTACGCCAGCAGGCGCCGCATGTCCGCCGCGTCGGCGGGCTTCATCAGGCTCAGCAGCCGCTCCTGGTCGCCCTTGGGCAGCTCGGAGAGCAGGTCGGCCGCGTCGTCCGGATCCATGGCCTCCAGGACGTCGGCGGCCCGCTCCTCCTTCAGCTTGCCGAGGATCTCGATCTGGTCGTCCTCCGGCAGTTCCTCGAGGACGTCGGCCAGGCGGTCGTCGTCGAGGGCGGCGGCGACCTCGGCGCGCCGCTTGGGGGAGAGGTGGTGCAGGACGTTCGCGAGGTCGGCCGGGCGCAGCTGCTCGAAGGTGGCCAGCAGGCTCTCGGCGCCCTGTCCGTGCTCCTCCAGGGAGAAGCCGGTGACGGCGGACCACTCGGCGGTCAGGGTCTCGCCCTTGCGCCGGAAGGCGCCGCCCTTGCCGCCCTTGCGGACGAAGACGCGGTCGATCTCCCAGTCCCGGCGGGCCGGCAGCTGCTGCACCGCCACGTCCAGGACCGTGACTTCCTCGTTGGTCTCGACGAGAGTGACGCGCCGGTCGAGGAGTTCCCCGAACACGAGCCGCTCGGTGGGCCGCTGCTCGAAGCGGCGGACGTTGAGCACGCCGGTGGTGATGACCTGGCCGGACTCGATGCCGGTCACCCGGGTGATGGGCAGGAAGATGCGGCGGCGCGTGGCGAGTTCGACGACCAGGCCGAGCAGGCGTGGCGGCCGCCGTCCGACGCGCAGCATGACGACCAGGTCGCGCAGGCGGCCGACCTGGTCGCCTGCCGGGTCGAAGACGGCGACGTCGGCGAGGTGCGAGACGAAGATCCGGGGGGCGCCCGCTGCCATGGCTGTGCTTCCTTTTCGTGCGGGATTCGTACGGAGTTGGGTCCTGGGCCGCTGGGTGGGTCTCTTATCCGAATTGCCCGCTCGGGTGGGCTTCAGGCTAGCCCGTCCCGATCGGATACGCGCTGGTGAGGCGTCCGGACGGACTGGCTCCGCCCGGGCCCCGGGGCCCCGGTACGCTGCCGTACGCCGCTGAAGGACCCTTGTCAGAAAGGCAGCCCCACCTGTGACTGCGATTCCCCGGCGCCGTACCCGCAGGGCCGCACTGACGGTCGCGCTGTGCGCCCTCGTCGTGACGGGGACCGGCCTGACGGGATGCGGCGAGGACCCGGACGCGGGGACCAACGGCGTCGGCAAGCTGCCGGCCGACCAGATCCAGTCCAGGACGCGTACCGCTGCCGGGTCGGCCGCGGCGGTCCGGCTCTCCGGGAACGTGGTCGCCAGTGGGCGGACGTACAAGCTCGACATGCGCCTGAAGTCCGACGGCGGCTCCGGCTCGGTCACCTCGGAGGACGCGACCTTCCACCTGTTGCGGATCGGCGAGCAGCTCTTCCTCAAGGCGGACGCCGGCTTCTGGACCGACGCGGACGGCAAGGGCGACGGCTCCGACGCGGACGCGGCGGCGGCCGACAAGCTCGACGGCAAGTATGTGAAGGTGCCGCAGGGCGACCCCTCGTACAAGAAGTTCAGCGGCTTCACGGACATGGACGTACTCCTCGACGGTCTGCTGACGCTGCACGGCACGCTGGAGACGGACGGCCACCACGAGCAGGCGGGTGTGCGCACCATCCGCATCGCCGGCGCCGACGGCTCCGGCGGCACGCTGGACGTCTCCCTGGAGGGCAAGCCGTACCCGCTCCGCCTGGTACGGGCGGGCGGCGCCGGCACCCTGACCTTCTCGGCCTGGGGCAAGACCTTCGCCCTGACGGAGCCGGACAAGGACGAGACGGTGGACTACGGCAAGAAGCTGCCCACGTCCTGACGGCTAGCGCCGTTTGCGACGTTTCAGCAGCAGTCGCGGCAGCCCCGCGGGAACCGGCTCACGCGTCGTCGCCGACGTCGGCAGCGGCGCCATCGCCAAGTCCCCGTCCGGCAGCGGTGACGTCGTGCCGGTCGGCTCCAGGCGCAGTACCCGGCATTCGCGGGCCCACCGCTCCGTCATGGCCTCGCCGTCCGGGGCGTTCAGCCGCTTGCCCTTGAGCTCCGCGACCGCCGCCTCCCACTCGGGGGACCGGGACGCCAGCTCCACGACCGTCGCCGCCCAGGAGACCAGCCGGCCGCCCTTGTCCTTGCTGCGGACCGTGACCTGCGCCGTGGTCCCGTCGGCCAGCCCGGGCAGCGGCTGTTCACCGGGCCCGTCGCCGATCAGACAGGCCGCACCCTCGTGCCACACGTGCCACAGCGCGCGGGCCGGGCCGCCGGGGCCCTCGACCCAGATGAGACCGGACTTCTTCGTGGCCTCCTCGACGAGGGCCTGGTCGAGCAGCTCGCTAGTCATGGGCTCAGCCTATCCAGGGGTCTTCAGAGCCAGCCGTTGCGCTTGAGGGTGCGGTGGATGCCCACACAGAGGGCCACGGTGACCGACATGATCACGGGGTAGCCGTACCTCCAGTGCAGCTCCGGCATGTGGTCGAAGTTCATGCCGTACACGCCGCACACCATGGTCGGTACGGCGATGATCGCGGCCCACGAGGTGATCTTCCGCATGTCCTCGTTCTGCGCGACGGACGCCTGCGCGAGGTTGGCCTGGAGGATCGAGTTGAGCAGCTCGTCGAAGCCGAGGACCTGCTCCTGGACGCGGGCGAGGTGGTCGGCGACGTCCCGGAAGTACTTCTGGATGTCCGGGTCGATCAGCCGCATCGGGCGCTCGCTCAGCAGCTGCATGGGGCGCAGCAGCGGCGAGACGGCCCGCTTGAACTCCAGGACCTCACGCTTGAGTTGGTAGATGCCCGCCGAGTCCACACCGCGCGAGACCCCACCCCGGCGGCCCGGCGAGAAGACCTCGGTCTCCACCTCGTCGATGTCGTCCTGCACCGCGTCCGCGACCGCGATGTAGCCGTCGACGACGTGGTCGGCGATCGCGTGCAGCACCGCCGAGGGGCCCTTGGCGAGCAGCTCGGGGTCGTCCTGGAGCCGGTGGCGCAGTGCCCGCAGCGAGCCCTGGCCGCCGTGCCGGACGGTGATGAAGAAGTCCCGGCCGGTGAAGCACATGACCTCGCCGGTCTCGACGACCTCGCTGTTGGCGGTGACCCGGTCGTGCTCGACGTAGTGGATGGTCTTGAACACGGTGAACAGGGAGTCGTCGTAGCGCTCCAGCTTGGGGCGCTGGTGCGCCTGCACCGCGTCCTCCACGGCCAGCGGGTGCAGCCCGAACTCGCCGGCGATACCGGAGAATTCGGCCTCGGTCGGCTCGTGCAGCCCGATCCACACGAAGCCCCCGTCGCGGCGCACCAGGCGCATCGCCTCGTTCGGGGTGAGCGGCTTCGGCATCTCGACGCGGGCGCCGTCGCGGTAGACGGCGCAGTCGACGACGGCGGACGGGGTCGACGGGTCGCGGGTGGTGTCGTAGACGCTGCTGCTGTCCTTGCGCAGGGAGACGCGGGACGGGCGGACGACGGCACGCAGGTCACGGATCATCGACATGGCAGGCTCCTTCGTGACAGGCAACGAAAGGCCGCCGAGGCGGTTGGAACTGCCCGGAATGGGGACGTCCTGACTGCGGATGTTTGGCACGTCCACAAAGCGGGGAGCACCGCACCGTCGCGGTGGCGAGCTTCGCTACTGATTCAGCTACTGCCGTGAATCGGGCAGTTCGGACAGATCAGGTAAAACGAAACGAAGCGCTCTTCCGCGGTGAAGCGAGTGCGAGAGGTGGCAGTCAGCCAGAGCCAGAGCAGCTACATCAGCGGCGGGAAGAGCGGGTGCTACTGCACGGTCGACTTCGGTCCATTGCAGCCCCACCTCCTCCGGCCGGTCCCTCGTAAGGGAGTTCCTTCGGCGTCGGGGCTTGATCGCGACGCTTCTGCGTGCTGCCCCGAACCACCGGGCCAGAGTACCAGTCGGTCGAAGTGTCAAGGCGCTGCTTTGCCCGGTACTGACGAGTTCTATGCTCGCGGCATGGCTGATGTTCTTCCTCTGGTCGAGGCCCGGTTGCGCAGCGCGCTGGGCGAGCCGGACGCGCGCGCGGCGATCACCTTCCTCGGCACGGACCGCATCGAGGTGCTGCGTTTCCAGGACACCGGCCAGGAGGGCGGCGTCGTCCGCTACGCCACGCTCGGCATGTCCGCGCAGCCCATGGCCGACCCCACCGCGGTGCTCGCCGACCCGGTCAAGGGCCCGCGCGCCGAGCTGGTCCTTTCGGTACGAAGCGGTCTCGCCGAAACCGACAAGGTGCTCCGCCCGCTCGCCGTCCTGGCCGCTTCCCCGCAGGTCGAGGGCGTGGTCGTGGCCCCCGGCGCCTCCCTCGACGTCGGCGAGCCGCTGTGGCCCGGCGCCCCCTTCACCTCGGTCCTGGTCGGCGAGCCGGGCGGCCTGGTCGAGGATCTGGAACTGGACGAGCCCCTGGACCCCGTACGGTTCCTGCCGCTGTTCCCGATGACGCCGAACGAGGCCGCCTGGAAGCGGGTGCACGGCGCGCAGGCCCTCCAGGAGCGCTGGCTGACGAACGGGACGGACCTCCGGGATCCGTCCCGGAAGTCCGTCCCGCTGGAGTGATGGATCTCACCAACCGGTGGCTGAAAAGCGTCAGTTGGCTCAGCTGGCGAAGACGGTGACCCCGTCCTCGGTCGCGTGACTCGGCTCCAGCTCCTCGGCCTCGTGCGCCAGCGCCTTCCGTCGTACGACGACCACGAGCGCGCCCAGGACCGCCGTCACGGCGGCGACCACGAACGGCATGTGGATGTCGCTCCACTCCTCGATCTTCGGCGCGAAGAACGGCGCGGCGGCGGCCGCGAACCAGCGCACGAAGTTGTATCCGGCGCTCGCCACCGGCCGCGGGGCGTCCGACACCCCGAGCGCCAGTTCCGTGTACACGGTGTTGTTCACGCCGATGAAGGCGCCGGACAGGATCGTGCAGACGATGGCGGCGGTGTGGTTGCCGTATCCGAGGGCGAGCACGTCGACCGCGAGCAGGACCAGCGAGCCGCCGAGCACCTTCAGTGAGCCGAACCGCTCCTGCATGCGGGGTGCCACGATCACGGAGAAGACGGCGAGCAGCACACCCCAGGCGAAGAACACGGCACCCGACTTGTACGGGGTCATGTCCAGCACGAACGGGGTGAAGGCCAGCACGGTGAAGAACGTGTAGTTGTAGAAGAACGCCGACACCGCCGCCGAGGCCAGGCCGCCGTGACCCAGTGCCTTGATCGGGTCGAGCAGCGAGGTCTTCCTGGCCGGCTTCGGCTGCTCCTTCAGGAACGCCGTGATGCACAGGAAGCCGATCGCCATCAGGAACGCGGTGCCGAAGAAGGGGTAGCGCCAGCTGGCGTCACCGAGCAGTGCGCCCAGCAGGGGTCCGCACGCCATGCCGAGGCCGAGGGCGGACTCGTACAGCAGGATCGCGGCCGCGCTGCCGCCGGCCGCCGCGCCGACGATGACCGCGAGGGCCGTCGAGACGAACAGCGCGTTGCCGAGGCCCCAGCCGGCCCGGAAGCCGACGAGTTCGCCGACCGAGTTCGAGGTGCCCGACAGGGCCGCGAAGAGGACGACCAGGGCGAGGCCGAGCAGCAGGGTCCTGCGGCCGCCGATGCGGCTGGAGATGAAGCCGGTGACCAGCATCGCGATCGCGGTGATCAGGAAGTACGAGGTGAAGAGCAGCGACACCTGGCCGGCGGTGGCGTCCAGGCCCGAGGCGATGGACGGCAGGATCGGGTCGACGAGTCCGATGCCCATGAAGGCGACGACGGACGCGCCGGCGGTCGCCCAGACCGCCTTGGGCTGTCGCAGGATGCCACCGGCTCCCGCGTCGAAGGGGTCCTTGGGGTCTCCCATCGTGTTCTCCCATCACGGCGAAGATAGTTGGTATATGCATATAGTAAGTTAGCTCGGCTAAATAATGCAAGCTACATTCAGTTCTCGTCGGTGGAGCGCTTCCGCCCGGACGGGTGATCAGTCCTTGACGTGGGGGAGCGGGGGTAGGACCGTGGGGCCCTATGAGGGGCGAACCCAGTTGCCCGAAGTGTGGTGGCCGGGTCAGGGCTCCCGGACTCTTCGTCGATACCTGGCAGTGCGATGCGCACGGCACCGTGCACCCGGTGCAGCCCGTGATCCCGCCCAGCGTCGAGGCCCTCGAAGTCGTGGTGCACCGCACGCAGGTGCCGGTGTGGATCCCGTGGCCGCTGCCCGTCGGCTGGCTGTTCACCGGCGTGGCCTGCGCCGGTGACGACCGCAGCGGCGGCCGTGCCACGGCCGTGGCGTGCTCCGGACCCGGACCGCTCGGCGGCATGGGCGAACTGATCCTGGTGGCCGAGGAGCTCGGCGTCGGTCTCGGCGCGCGCTACGCGGGCATCGACGCCCCGGACCCGGGGCCGTACATGAGCGTCGAGAAACCACCCCAGGCCAAGGTCCTCGCCGCCGGCCGCCCGACCCCGCTGTGGCACGTGGCCGGCACCCCGGACGACCGCGCGGTCTTCGCGGGCGAGGCGCTCGGGCTGTGGGTGTGGGCGGTCGTGTGGCCCGAGCAGTCCGGGCTGCTGATGTACGACGAACTGGTGCTGACGGATCTGCGGGACGCGGGGGCCGAGGTGGAGCTGGTGCCGTGCGGCGCACTGTCGCCGCGCCTGCTCGAACCCTAGGGGTCCGCTGAGGCCGGCCTGCGTGATTCTGTAGGGGGCGCTGCACGGTTGCGGGTGTGACAGGGGAGCTCGAAAATCCGGTTATCCTTGAGCGTTCCCCTCCGTCCCGTCATCGCTTGGAGTTCGCGTCGTGCGCATCGACCTGCACACCCACTCCACGGCCTCCGACGGTACGGACACCCCGGCCGAGCTGGTGCGCAACGCCGCCGCTGCCGGTCTGGACGTGGTCGCGCTGACCGACCACGACACCACCCGCGGACACGCCGAGGCGATCGCCGCGCTGCCGCAGGAGCTCACGCTGGTCACCGGCGCCGAACTGTCCTGCCGGATCGACGGCGTCTCCATGCACCTGCTGGCCTACCTCTTCGACCCCGAGGAGCCGGCGCTGCTCGCCGAGCGCGAGCTGGTGCGGGACGACCGGGTGCCGCGGGCGCGGGGCATGGTCGCCAGGCTCCAGGAGCTGGGTGTGCCGGTCACCTGGGAGCAGGTGGCGCGGATCGCGGGCGACGGCTCGGTCGGACGCCCCCATGTCGCGACCGCTCTCGTCGAGCTCGGTGTCGTGCCGACCGTGAGTGACGCGTTCACGCCGGACTGGCTGGCCGACGGCGGCCGGGCCTACGTGGCCAAGCACGAGACCGACCCCTTCGAGGCGATCCGGCTGATCAAGGGCGCGGGTGGCGTCGCCGTGTTCGCCCACCCGGGCGCGAGCAAGCGCGGGCGTACGGTCCCCGAGTCCGCGATCGCCGAGCTGGCCACGGCCGGGCTCGACGGCCTCGAGGTCGACCACATGGACCACGACCCGGACACCCGGGCGCGACTGCGCGGCCTCGCCAAGGAACTCGGGCTGCTGACCACCGGGTCCAGCGACTACCACGGCAGCCGGAAGACGTGCGTGCTCGGCGAGTACGTGACGGATCCCGAGGTGTACGGGGAGATCACGCGACGGGCGACGGGGGCGTTTCCGGTGCCGGGGGCCGGCGGGGCCTGAGGGTTCAGGTTCTTCGCGCTTCAGGTTCCTCGCGCTTCACGTTCCTCGCGCACTTCAGGTTCTTCGCGTTCTTCACGTTCCTCGCGCTCCTCGCGTTCTTCGTGATCCTCACGTCCACGTCCGTTCGTCGCTCAGTCAGGCCCTCATGTTCGACCTCGCCGTCTTCGGCTCCCTGTTCCTCACCCTTTTCGTCATCATGGATCCCCCCGGGATCACCCCGATCTTCCTCGCGCTGACCTCCGGGCGGCCCGGCAAGGTGCAGAAGCGGATGGCGTTCCAGGCCGTCTGCGTGGCAGGCGGCGTGATCACCGTCTTCGGGCTGCTCGGGCACCAGATCCTCGACTACCTGCACGTGTCCGTGCCCGCGCTGATGATCGCGGGCGGGCTGCTGCTCCTGCTGATCGCGCTGGATCTGCTCACCGGCAAGACGGACGAGCCGAAGCAGACCAAGGACGTCAACGTCGCGCTCGTACCGCTGGGCATGCCGCTGCTGGCCGGGCCGGGTGCGATCGTGTCGGTCATCCTCGCCGTGCAGAAGGCCGACAGCGTCGCCACACAGGTGTCGGTGTGGACGGCGATCCTCGCCATCCATGTCGTCCTGTGGGTGGTGATGCGGTACTCGCTGCTGATCATCCGGGTCATCAAGGACGGTGGCGTGGTCCTGGTGACACGACTCGCGGGCATGATGCTCTCCGCGATCGCCGTGCAGCAGATCATCAACGGGGTCACCCAGGTCGTCCAGGCAAGCTGAGAAGCCCGGTCCCGCCGGGTACGCGCAGAGCCCCCGTACGGCGTCGATGCCGTACGGGGGCTCTGAAACCTGTAAGGGATCCCGGGGTTACGAGGCCGAGGTCTCGGCCGGCCGGATCCACAGCCGCTGGCCGATCGCGGCAGCCTGCTGAACGATACGGTTGACGGAGGCGGCGTCCACGACGGTGCTGTCCACGGCGGTGCCGTCGACGTCGTCGAGTCGCATGATTTCGAAGCGCATCGGCTTCTCCCTTCGTCTGGTCATCCTCCTGCGGAGAACTACTTCTGTTGCGTCTGGTGGCGTTGTGCCATCTGTACGTAGTCAACGGGCTGCGTGTTACAAACATTCCCTACGCTAAAGAAATTTTTCGAACAGCTAATTACTGACCGGTAAGCCACGTGGGCGAGACTGAACGGGACCAGTTGTGTTCGCAGCGTGACCGCCAGGACAATGGAGGCGATGAACGACGACCTCGCGGCCCTCAGCGCCCGCATCGACCGCACCAACGAGCTGCTCCAGCGCATGCTCGCCGAGGTGGCGAAGACGCCCTCGACCCATGCGATCTTCGTCGACGCGGGATACCTGTACGCGGCCGCGGGACGCCTCGTCTCCGGGACGGAGGACCGCCGCGCCTTCGACCTGGACGCGGAAGGCCTCATCGAGGCGCTCATCGACAAGGCCCGCACGATCTTCGCGGACAGCCGGCTGCTGCGGGTCTACTGGTACGACGGCGCGAGACGCCGCATCCACACCGGGGAGCAGCAGTCCATCGCCGAACTCCCGGACGTCAAGGTCCGGTTGGGCAACCTGAACGCGAACAACCAGCAGAAGGGCGTCGACTCCCTCATCCGCTCCGACCTGGAGTCCCTCGCCCGCCACCGCGCCATCAGCGACGCGGCACTCCTCGGCGGCGACGAGGACCTGGTCTCCGCAGTCGAGGCGGCCCAGGGGTACGGCGCCCGCGTCCACCTCTGGGGCATCGAGGCGCCGGAAGGCCGTAACCAGGCCGAGCCCCTGCTCTGGGAGGTCGACAGCCAGCGCACCCTGGACCTCGACTTCTTCAAGCCGTACGTGTCCCGCCGCACGGCCCCCGCCTACGAGTCGACGGCATCCCGCCCCACCCGCGAGGCCGTGCGCTTCGTCGGCGCGCAGATCGCGGCGAAGTGGCTGGCGGCGAGGGGCCGGGAGGCGCTGGTGGAACTGCTGCCGGGCCACCCCTATTTGCCGGGCTCGGTGGACCAGGACCTCCTGGTGGAGGCGGAGGGCCTGCTCCAGTACTCCCTCCGCGGCCAGCCCGACCTGAGACGCGCCCTGCGGGACGGCTTCTGGGAGCACCTGCAGGCGCAGTACTAGCCCGAACCGGTCCTGGTGCTTTGCCGGTCGGCTCTGGCATCTGCGGTGTCTGCGGTGTCCGCCAGTCAGTCCTTGCGGGGCTGGACGCCGTCCCAGAAGTTCGCGAGGGCGCGGGCGGTCGGGAGGGGCTGGTCGGTGTTCGGGGAATGCTCGGCGCCCGGGACGACCGTCCGTCGCGCCTTCAGCCGCAGGGCCATGTCGTCCAGCAGCGTCACCGGCCAGGTGTCGTCGTATGCGCCCGACAGGACGTGCAACGGGAGTGCGAGGGCGGCGAGTTCGGCGACCCGGTTCGGCTCGGTGCACAACTGGCGGCCAGTGGCACGGAGTTGGGCGGGCTTGTTGCCCAGCCAGCGGCGGCGCAACTGCTTCATGCCGCCGATACCGCGGGCCGGGCCTCCGACCTCCTCCGGCGGTCCCATGGCAAGGATGGCCTCCCACACCTCGGCCATGCCCATCACGGCGAGCGCGTCCCGCAACAGCTTCACGCGCTGCTGCTGGGAGTCGGAGATCTGGGCCGGTCCGGAGGCGATCAGGGTGAGCGAGCGGAACGGGGAGTGGTCGAGCAGTACGGCAGCGCGGGCGATCTGACCGCCGAGAGAGTGCCCGAGCAGATGCAGGGGCCCTTCGAGGGTGCCGGCCTGCGCGAGGACGTCCCGCGCCAACTCGTCCTGGGCGTAGGCGGATTCGTCCTCCTCGGGCCCGTCCGACTCGAACTGACCCCGCCCGTCCACGGCCACGACACGGTACCCCCGTCCGGCGAGCGGCTCGTGCAGCAGCGTGAAGTCCTCCTTGCTCCCCGTGAAGCCGGGCAGCATCAGCACGGTGCCCTTCGGCTCGACACCGGAGGGCACGGGCGAATCGACGACGGCGAAGTCCCCGCGCCGGGTACGGAGGGGGTAGGCGCGGGCGTTGGGAGGTGCGGCGAAGGAGGCTTGGCTCACGGGGGGAGGGTATCGGGTCGGGGTTCCGTCTCCGGGCCCCGGTGAGGGCCGGGAACGCCGACGGCCCGGTTCACACGAGGTGAACCGGGC
>NZ_JBHXSG010000015.1:0-17652 GCF_042714835.1 Streptomyces sp. NPDC058678
GCTCCGAACTGCTGGAGCGGCGGCCGCGGCCTTGGGGTGCTGCTGTCGTCAACCGGCCTCGGGGGCCGGCTCCTTGGACGACTGCGCGGGTACGGCAGAGAGCCGCTCCTCGGCGGCGGCCTCTTCGGTGGCGTCCGTGGGCTCGCTCTCCTTGCCCGGTGCGGTCGGCACGGTCTCGTCGTCGTCCGCCGTCGGCGCGATCTCGCCGTCCAGGACCCTCTTCGCCTTGTCGGCATCCAGCGCGCCCTCCCAGCGGGAGACCGCGAAGACGGCGACACAGTTGCCGAGCAGGTTCGTCACGACGCGCATCGAGTCCATGATGCGGTCCACACCGAGCAGCAGAGCGACGGCGCCGGCCGGGATGGCCCCCAGCGAGGAGGCCGTCGCGGACAGGGCGAGGAAGGCCGATCCCGGAATGCCGGCCATGCCCTTGCTGGTCAGCATGAGCACGAGGACCACGGTGATCTGCTGGCCGAGGCTCAGGTCCACGCCGACGGCCTGGGCGATGAACAGCGTGCCGATGGACAGGTAGAGCGAGGCTCCGTCGAGGTTGAAGGAGTAACCCGTCGGCAGCACCAAACCGACCGCGTCGTCGCGGGCCCCGGCCTTGCGCAGCTTCTGCATCACGCGCGGCATGACGGACTCGGTGGAGGCGGTGCCGAGCGCGAGGAGTATCTCCTCGCGGATGTAGCGGACGAACTTCCAGAGGCTGAGCCCGGTGACCGCCTTGAGGGCGACGGCGAGCAGCACGATGAAGAGCGCGGCGGCCACGTAGCACAGGATGATCAGCTTGGCGTACGTCTCGATCACGCCGAGCCCGTACTGGCCGATCAGGACGGCCATCGCACCGAACACCGCGATCGGGGCGAGCCGCATGATGAAGCCGACGACCGCGAAGATGATCTCCTGGGCCTGTTCGACGGCGGGCAGGACCTGCGGCACCTTGGTGTGCCCGAGGTGCAGCAGCGCGGCGCCCACCAGACAGGCCAGGATGAGCACTTGCAGCAGCGAGTTCTCGGCGAAGGCGCCGATGAAGCTGGTGGGAATCGCGTTCACGACGAACTCGGTGGTCGAGGGCAGCGAGCCGCCGCCCGTCTTCGCGTCCACCGCGGAGGTGTTGAGCGTGGACGGGTCGACGTTCATCCCCGAGCCGGGCTGGACGAGGTTGGCGGCGACGAGACCGATGATCAGGGCGAGGGTGCTCGCGACCTCGAACCAGATCAGCGCCTTGAGCCCGATCCGGCCGAACGCCTTGAGGTCACCGGCCTTGGCGATGCCGACGACGACCACACAGAACACCAGCGGCGAGATGATCGTCTTGATGAGCCGTGTGAAACCGTCGCCGAGCGGCTGGAGATCCGTGGCCACGTCGGGCCACAGCTTCCCGACGACGATTCCGAGCACGAGCGCGCAGGCGACCTGCGCGAAAAGAGAGGTACGCAGTATGCGTGCGACACGTCGCGGCAGGGACGGGACGGACGGCGGCACGGGCACTCCTTGAGGGGGGACGGTGATCCACAGAAACCGGGGACAGGACTTCTGCGATACGGAAAGCGGTTTCCGTGCCGATCACTCTGAAGGCGACGTTGATCGCCCACAAGACCTCCGTGTTGCCGCCGCGTAAATCACGCCACCTGTGACGCATCGCACACAACTCTTCTCAGCAGCCTCGGTGATCCTCGGTGAGCACCCCCTGAACGGTGGTCAGCGAGCGGTCGTAGCACCCGCTGGACCCGCGGATCCGGTAGCGCTCACCCGTCGTGCCGACCGCGTGCCGCTGGTCACGCGGCACGTTCACCGTGTACGTCGCGTCGCCCGCGTAGGTGTTGTCGAGGCGGGACCACTTGGTGCGCCGGCCGCCCACCCACTCGGTCACCGCGGCACGGTCACCGAGGGTCAGCACCGTGCGCAGCCGGTCGGCCGCGCCCAGCGTGGTCGTGCCGTCCATCGTGTAGGTCCGGCGCGTCTGCGTCGTACGAGCCGGTCCGCGTCCGTCGACGGTGACCGACTCGTCGTCCGTCCACGTGGCACCCAGACCGTCCGTGGTCTCGCCCTCGGTCCAGCGATGCGTGGAGGTGTTCGCGACGGAGCGGCTGACGGTGGTCGTCACCCTGCCGTGCGAGGTGTCGACGTATCCGGCGACGGTCAGCCGGTGGTCACCCTCGGTGTCCACCCGGTGCTCCGTCCCGGGCGTGTACGTCGAGGAGTCCGCGAGGTCACCGGCCTTGTGCGCGGTGAGCTTCCCGGTGACGTGCGCGCTCTTCGCGTCCTGCCAGACGAGGACGTTCACGGGAAGGCTCCAGCCGCTCTGCCCCTCGGGCACGCCGACGACGGCGACCTCGACGCGGTGCGGGTGGCCGTCGTTGAGGAGGCCGGCGAAGGGCGTCAGGTCGTATTCGATCGGCTTGATGTCGAAGGCGCGCGGTCCCGGAACGACGTACCAGAGGAAGGGGTTGGACCAGCCGCCGGTCCACACGGTCGGGAACGGGGCGGCGATGCCCGCGAGTCGCCCGTCGACCTTGATCTGCACCTCGCGGTAGGGGCCGCCGTCGGCCTGGCAGGAGTACGGGGCCTCGTCGGGGACCGTCAGGTACCAGTACTCCTCACAGCCGCCGCCGGAGCCGGTCGCGTACACCTCGGCGAGGATGCGTTCGCTGTTGCGCGGGGTGGTGAGGGCGGACCGGTCGTCGAGGGTCAGAACCTGGTCCGGCGTGGCGGCCGGCCTGCCCGCGTAGAACGTCAGGGTGACCTTGACGTCGATGATCCCGGTGTACGTGTCGTCGACGACGTTCCCGATGAGCATCTCGACGTCCTGACTGCCGCGGAGGGTGTCGCTGTAGCGCGTGACGTCCTTCTCGACGGACCATTCGATGCCGTCGGGCGAGGGCTGGGGCGTGGACGTACGGAAGATCTCGACCCCGCCCAGGTGCAGATGTCCGAGCCGGTCGAACTGCCGTCCCTTGACCTTGCCGTCCATGCGCAGCACGACCTTGCTCCAGCGGTCGCCGCAGCCGTTCGGTGGCGTGTACGTGCCTTTGTAGGGGGTGAAGTCGCGGAACTGGGCTTCGGCGACGGTGACCTGGCAGGACTTTCCGGCGGGCTCGGTGACGGGTGGGGCGGCCGTGATGGGGTCGTGCCAGTCGCTGCCGAACTCGGCGGGAACTTCGGCGGATGGGGCCGGGGCGGTACCGGCCTCCGCGGCAGGCGCGGGTGTCGCCCCGAGGAGGGTGCTCGCCAGGAGGGTTGCTCCGGCGAACATGGACATGATGATCCGTCTCTTCATGGCCGGAGTTCTACGGCGAGTCGGGCATCCCCCGCAATGAGGCCTCCCGCATGAGCACTACCTCTTGAGGTCGCCCCTGTCCCCCATCACCACCACGGGATGCCGGTCCGGGTCGAGCGTCCGCAGCAGATACCGCATCGCCGGCTTCGACAGGCTGACGCAGGCAGACGTACCGCCGCCGTGGTCGAGGTGCAGCCAGATCCCGCCACCCTTGGAGCTGCCTTGGGGACGGACCGGATCGTTCGGCGGGGTGCCTCTGACGCGGTTGTAGTCGATGGCGATGACGTAGTCGAAGTCGTGCCAGTACGACTTCGACCACCAGCGCGGGGCCGCGAACGCATCGGACCGCGTGTACGGAAGCCCGGCCCCCGGGTCCGGCAGCACGCCGCCCGCGTCGCTGAGCGTGAACACACCGACGGGGCTGCGGTCGTCGTCCTCGTGGTGGTCGGTGGTCCAGCCCTGCTTGCCGTTGTGCGCCGGCCAGCTGCGGGTGCGGTCCCACGCGGAGCCGTGCTTCGTGTACAGCACGACCACGGCGTCCGCGGAGTCCTTGCCTTCGCCGTAGACCGCCACGACCTGGCGGGAGTCGGCGGGGATACGCCGCTGCAGCCGGTCACCGACGTCGGGGATGCGGGTCGTGCGGGTCGGGTCGGCGCCGGCCGGGTGGGTCGGTGCGGCCTTCCCGACGGAGCCCCCGTCCCCTCCGCCGCTCGGCTCGGCACTCCCGCACGCGGACATCACCGCCAGAACCAACCCACCGATCGCCGACGCCACCGCCGCACGCCCCGCACCGCTGCCCTTCCGCATCGCCCCATGGTCCCACCACCGCAGGGAGCCGGTTCTGCGCACAGGCAGCCGGTCCGCACCGGTAGCCGGTTCTGTGCACCGGAGCGAAAAACCGGTTGCCCCCGACCACGTCGCGACGCGAACCTTTCACGGTTTGCTGCCGCCGTTCGCGGCTTCCCTCCACCCCCCTGACACGAGCCACTGGGACGTCATGCAGATCCAAGACCTTCCGTATCCCGATCCGGGTGTGCCCGACGCGCGCTCGGGTCCCCGATTCCTGTGGTGGCTCTTCCGGAATCAGCTGGGAGGCCAGCTCAAGTCGCTGGCATGGGGACTGCTGCACTTCGTGTCCGTCTCCGCGCTGCCGTTCTGTGTAGGTCTCGCCATCCAGGCCGTCGTCGACCACTCCGGCCGGCGGCTCGCTCTCGCGGGCGGGCTGCTGGCGCTGTGCTGCGCCGGGCAGGCGATCGGCGACACCTTCCTGCACCGCACCGCCGTCACCAACTGGATCACGGCGGCCGCCCGAGTCCAGCAACTGCTGGCCCACAAGGCCGCCCAGTTGGGCTCGGCACTGACCCGGCGGGTCGCGGCCGGCGAGGTCGTGGCCGTCTCCACGGGCGACGTCGAGAAGATCGGCTGGTTCGTCGAGGCCTGGTCACGGTTCACCGCGGCGGCGGTCACCGTCGTGCTGGTCTGCGTCGGCCTGGTCGTCTACGAACCCGCGCTCGGCGTGGTCGTCGCCGTGGGCCTGCCGGTACTGGCGCTGTCGGTACTGCCGCTGCTGCCCCGCGCGACCCGGCGCGCCGACTTCCAGCGTGAGAAGTCCGGACGGGCCACCGAACTCGCATCGGACACCGTCGCCGGTCTGCGTGTGCTGCGCGGCATCGGCGGCGAGGAACTCTTCCTCGACCGCTACCGCCGTGCCTCCCAGGAGGTCCGCCACGCGGCCGTGCGCAGCGCCCGGATGTGGGCCCTGATCTCCGCGATCCAGGTCCTGCTGCCGGGGCTGCTGATGGTGGCGGTCGTCTGGTACGGCGTCCGTCTGGCCCGCGAGGGCCGCATCGGCGTCGGCGAACTGGTCACCGTCTACAGCTCGGTCATGGTCCTCACCTATCCCTTGCGCCACTTCGAAGAGATCGCGATGGCCTACTCCTTCTCGCGCCCGTCGGCCACACGGGCCGCGCGTGTGCTGTCGCTGGAGCGGGCGACCGACACGGTGGGGTCGCGCGCCGCCGAGGTGCCTTCCGGTGATCTGTACGACCCGGCGACCGGTCTGCTCGCGCCGTCCGGCCGGTTCACCGCGGTGGTCTGCGGTGACCCGGACGCGGCGGGGAGCCTGGCCGAACGGCTGGGCGGACACCCTTCGGAGGAGGGCGCGTCGGTACTGCTGGGCGGAGTGCCTCTCGACGAGCTCCCGCTCGACTCCGCACGGACGGCCGTCCTCGTCCAGGACAAGGACCCGGTCCTGCTGTCCGGTTCCCTGCGCGAGTTGCTCGACGTGCCCGCGTCGGGTGACGTGGGCGCCGCGCAGGCACTGGCGGCCGCGCAGTGCGGGGACGTGCTGACCGCCCTGGTCCAGGGCTCGCTCGGCGCCGAGGATCCGATGGACGCCCGCATCACCGAACGCGGACGCTCCCTGTCCGGCGGCCAGCGCCAGCGGCTCGCCCTGGCCCGGTCGCTGCTCACCGACCCGGAGGTACTCGTCCTGGACGAGCCGACCTCCGCCGTCGACTCGCACACCGAGGCACGGATCGCGGAGAGCGTGCGCGAGCTGCGGGCAGGGCGCACAACCGTGATGTTCACGTCCTCGCCCCTGCTTCTCGACCGCGCGGACCGGGTCGTCCTGGTGCACGAGGGCGAGGTCGTGGCGGTCGGCGTGCATCGCGAACTCGTGCACCAGGACCCCCGGTACCGGGCGGTCGTGACCCGCGAGACCGACGAAGAGGCCGCCCTCAGCGGCGTACTCGATGAGCTCGACGAACTGGAAGAAATCGAGGAGACAGCATGATCGGCGTGGCGCCACCGGCGTACGACCCGGCGGCCCCGACGACAGCGAACACGCTGCCCGTCGGAGCCTCCGCGACCGTACGCGCCTACGTGGCCGAACTGTTCCGCCGACACCGCCGCGCCTTCCTGCTCCTCATCACCGTCAACACGGTCGCCGTGCTGGCCTCGATGGTCGGACCGTGGCTGCTGGGCGGCCTCGTGGAGCGGCTTTCGGAAGGCGCGCGGGAACTCCATCTGGGGCTCACCGCCACGCTGTTCGTGGCCGCGCTCGTCGTCCAGGCAGTGTTCGTGCGCGAGGTGCGGCTGCGCGGCGCGATGCTCGGCGAGCGGATGCTGGCCGACCTGCGCGAGGACTTCCTCGTGCGGTCGGTCGGGCTGCCGCCGGGCGTCCTGGAGCGGGCCGGGACCGGCGACCTGCTGTCCCGGATCACGACGGACATCGACCGGCTCGGCAACGCGATGCGCGAGGCCGTGCCGCAGCTGGCGATCGGCGTGGTGTGGACGGCCCTGCTGCTGGGCGGGCTGGTGATCACGGCACCGCCGCTGGCGGCCGCCGTGCTGCTCGCCCTTCCGCTGCTGGTCGTCGGCTGCCGCTGGTACTTCCGGCGGGCGCCGTCCGCCTACCGTTCGGAGGCCGCCGGGTACGCCACCGTGGCAGCCGCGCTCGCCGAGACCGTGGACGCCGGGCGCACCATCGAGGCGCACCGGCTCGCCCACCGCCGTATCGAACTGTCGGAACGCCGGATCAAGGAGTGGACCGCCTGGGAGCGCTACACGCTGTGGCTGCGGTCGGTGCTCTTCCCCGTCATCAACGTCACCCATGTGACCGTGCTCGGTTCGGTTCTGATGATCGGCGGGGTGTTCGCCCTGCGGGGCTGGATCGACGTCGGTCAGCTGACGACCGGCGCGCTCATCGCGCAGATGCTCGTCGACCCGGTGAACCTGATTCTGCGCTGGTTCGACGAGCTCCAGGTCGCCGAGGTGTCGCTGGCCCGGCTGGTCGGCGTACGGGACATCGAGCCCGATGCAGGGGATGCCACGGTGGCCCCCGAGGGGCGGAACGTGCACGCGGACCGGGTGCACTTCGGCTACGTCGAGGGCGTGGACGTGCTGCGCAAGGTCTCCCTCGAGGTGGCGCCCGGCACCCGGCTGGCCCTGGTCGGCCCCTCGGGCGCGGGCAAGTCCACGCTGGGCAGGCTGCTCGCCGGCGTCTACGCGCCCCGGGACGGCCGGATCACCCTCGGCGGCGCCGAACTCTCCCGGATGCCCGCGGAACGGGTCCGCGAGCACGTGGCCCTCGTCAACCAGGAACACCACGTCTTCGTGGGGGCCCTGCGCGACAACCTGCTGCTCGCGCGGACCGATGCCGACGACGCCGAGCTGTGGGCGGCGCTCGGTGCGGTCGACGCCGACGGCTGGGCTCGTGCGCTCGACGACGGTCTGGACACCGAGGTCGGATCGGGCGGTCTGGCGCTCACTCCTGCCCAGGCCCAGCAGATCGCGCTGGCCCGCCTGGTGCTGGCCGACCCGCACACGCTGGTCCTGGACGAGGCGACCTCCCTCCTCGACCCGCGCGCGGCCCGTCACCTGGAACGCTCCCTCGCCCGTGTCCTCGACGGCCGCACGGTGATCGCCATCGCGCACCGCCTGCACACCGCTCACGACGCGGACGTCATCGCCGTGGTCGAGAACGGCCGCATCAGCGAGCTGGGCAGCCACGACGAGCTGGTCACCGCGGACGGTGCGTACGCGGCGCTGTGGCGGTCCTGGCACGGGTGAGCGGGTGCCCCGCCCGCACCGCGGCCGCGGTGCGGGCGGGCCGATCCGTGCGGGTACGTCCCCCTGCGGGCTGTGGGGAGGCCGGTCCGGGGTGAGCCGCCCGCGGGCCGTCGTGTCCGTGGCGTTGCGCGGTGCCGAAAAGGGGTGGAAGGCTGGAAACCGGCACCGACTCGGGGAACGCCCGGGGTGCACGCGGTTCGCCGGCGCGCGCCGCGTGTGGCCCGTACGCCCGTGGTCGGCCGCCGACCGCGGGGAGGACGCGCCCGCCCTCATCACCTGGAGGTACCCGTGAACAGCGACGACGGATGGGGGGACGACGTCTACCAGCCCGACGGGTCCGAGATCCAGGACGACGCGGGACTGCTCGACGCGGAGGACACCCTGGACAACGACGGGGTCGCCGACCCCCTCGACCGGGGCTGGTCCCCTCCGGAGCGGCCCTGGGCGGTGGAGCACAGCGGCGTGACGGCCGCCGAGCGCCGGCAGGGCGAGACGCTGGACCAGCGGCTCGCCGAGGAGCTGCCCGATCCCGCCGCCCCCGAGGACGACGGCATCGGCGACTGCGAGGGCACCGACGGGGAACCCCTCGACAACGAGGTCGGCTCGGCCCGCTCCGGCCGCCTCGTGGCACCCGACGAAGGAGCACACGAGGACGAGGAGAGCGCGCTGGTCGCCACGGACGTGGGCATCGACGGTGCGGCGGCCTCCGCCGAGGAGGCCGCGATGCACATCGTCGACGAGGAGACCCTGCCCGGCTGATCCCGCCGCCCCCGCGTCCTCGGACGCCTCACCGACGCCGTAGAAGGAGCATCCATGCAGCAGGACAAGCAGCCCGACTACCACGAGGTCGTCTTCCGGGACCGCGCCGCGGGCTACGCCTTCCTGACCAGGTCCACCGCGGCCAGCGACCAGACCATCGAATGGGACGACGGCAAGACGTACCCGGTGGTGGACGTGGAGATCTCCTCGGAGAGCCATCCCTTCTACACGGGCAAGGCGCGGACGGTGGACACCGAGGGCCGCATCGCCCAGTTCGATCGGCGCTACGGGGGCCAGGCGGGCTGAGACCGCCCCGGCGGACCGGCCAGGCCGTGTGCGGACGCGGTACTGGCCGGCTGCGAAGCCGGCGGGATGCGAACCCGCGGACGAGACGGGCAGGCCCGCCCGGTCTCCGTCAGTCGGCCTGAGAAGGGCCTCGCTCACGCCGATCGCCATGGTCCGCTCTGCCACGGCTCCGCAACCTGCGCGAACTGCGCGGTCCCGCTTCGGGCAGGGCAGAGACAATGCCCGGCCCAGTGCGAGCCATCTGTCCGGAGCGCCGCGCGGGTCGGCCCCGCCCCTCAGATGAAGTTGAGCGCCGCCGCGCAGCCCACTCCCCCGAGCAGCATGAACGCCGGCATCAGCACCTTCAGCTCGACCCAGCTGCCGGCCCTGAACCGCATGAACTTCGGCGGGCCGATCGGGTACCAGCGCTTGCGGCCCAGTGGGATCGGCCACAGGACCGGGCAGCCGGAGACGGTCAGCGCGTCCCCGATGTCGTGCACCAGTGCGCCCAGCACGATCGGCAGACCGAGCCACAGGTACTCCTGGCCCGGCGCCGTGAACAGCCAGTCCGAGCCATTGCCCGTCTTGTCCAGGATGCCGGCGAGGATCCATGAGCTCGTCGCGGCCAGCAGCCAGACCAGGACGTCGGCGCTGGAGCCCCGGGTCGCCCGCCACAGCAGGCCCTCGATGGCCAGCACCACGTGCACGAACAGGATCGCCAGCACCGCCCAGCGCCCGCCGGTGATCGCCGCCATCGAGGCGCCCGCGCCGATCAGCACGGCCCACAGCCAGGTGTGCGTGAGCGTGCGGTGCCCACCGGAGCGGCGCGGGTCGCCCTGCTTCTTGGTGGCCTTGTAGACGGCGTAGGAAAGCTTGTCGACGATCTCGCACAGCCCGCGGGAGACCGGTCCGAAGGCGCGCGAGATGGTGGCGGCCTTGTGGTCGAGGTCCGGGGCGAGCGCGGCGCCGGCGCATATCAGCGCTCCGACCAGGAGGACCGGCCAGGGCATGGTGTGTCCCGTCGCGGCCGCCGCGGCACCGACGCCGAGCCAGGCCGCGGCCCCGGAGAGTGAGTGTGCTGGTCCCATCATCGCCCCTGCCCGCCCCATTCCTCGTGTGCCGCTGTCCAGTTGACCGGGCGCGCTGACGCTCCGTCGCCGACACAGCGTAGCGTTCGCGATCTTCGTACCCGCATCCGATTCCCCTGTAAGGGAGGAGGGCAGGCAAGATGGGTGGGTGACCCTCATCGATCAGCTGCCGCCGACCGCCGACCCCGACGCCCTCTACGACGCTTTCGAGTCGTGGGCAAAGGAGCGCGGTCTCACGCTCTACCCGCACCAGGAGGAGGCTCTGATCGAAGCGGTCTCCGGTGCGAACGTGATCGTGTCGACGCCCACCGGCTCCGGCAAGAGCATGATCGCGGCGGGCGCCCACTTCGCCGCGCTGGCCCGTGACGAGGTCACCTTCTACACGGCTCCGATCAAGGCGCTCGTCTCGGAGAAGTTCTTCGAGCTGTGCAAGATGTTCGGCACCGAGAACGTCGGCATGCTGACCGGCGACGCGTCCGTCAACGCCGACGCCCCCGTCATCTGCTGCACCGCCGAGGTGCTCGCCTCGATCGCCCTGCGCGACGGCAAGCGCGCGGACGTCGGCCAGGTCGTCATGGACGAGTTCCACTTCTACGCCGAGACGGACCGCGGCTGGGCCTGGCAGATCCCGATCCTGGAACTTCCGCAGGCGCAGTTCATCCTGATGTCGGCCACCCTCGGCGACGTCGCGATGTTCGAGAAGGACCTCACCCGCCGCACCGGCCGGCCGACGTCGGTCGTCCGCTCGGCCACCCGCCCGGTGCCGCTCTCCTACGACTACCGGCTCACTCCGCTCACGGAGACGCTGACCGAGCTGCTGGAGACCAAGCAGGCGCCGGTCTACATCGTGCACTTCACCCAGGCGCAGGCCGTGGAGCGGGCGCAGGCCCTGATGAGCATCAACATGTGCACCCGCGAGGAGAAGGACCAGATCGCCGATCTGATCGGCAACTTCCGCTTCACCACCAAGTTCGGCCGCAGCCTCTCCCGCTTCGTACGGCACGGCATCGGTGTCCACCACGCGGGCATGCTGCCCAAGTACCGCCGACTGGTGGAGAAGCTCGCGCAGGCCGGCCTGCTGAAGGTCATCTGCGGTACGGACACGCTCGGCGTGGGCGTCAACGTGCCCATCCGCACCGTGCTGTTCACGGCGCTGGCCAAGTACGACGGCACTCGCGTACGCACGCTGCGCGCCCGTGAGTTCCACCAGATCGCCGGCCGCGCCGGGCGCGCGGGCTTCGACACGGCGGGCTACGTCGTCGCGCAGGCTCCCGAGCACGTGGTGGAGAACGAGAAGGCGCTCGCCAAGGCGGGCGACGACCCGAAGAAGCGCCGGAAAGTCGTCCGCAAGAAGGCGCCCGAGGGCTTCGTCGGGTGGACGGACAGCACCTTCGAGAAGCTCATCACCTCCGACCCGGAGCCGCTGACGTCCCGTTTCCGGGTGACGCACACCATGCTCCTGTCGGTGATCGCCCGGCCCGGCAACGCCTTCGAGGCGATGCGGCACCTCCTGGAGGACAACCACGAGCCGCGCAAGCAGCAGCTGCGGCACATCCGGCGGGCGATCGCCATCTACCGCTCGCTGCTGGACGGCGGCATCGTCGAGAAACTCGACACGCCGGACGCCGAGGGTCGCATCGTCCGCCTCACGGTCGACCTTCAGCAGGACTTCGCGCTCAACCAGCCGCTGTCCACCTTCGCGCTCGCCGCGTTCGAGCTCCTGGACCCGGAGTCGCCGTCCTACGCCCTGGACATGGTGTCCGTCGTGGAGTCCACGCTCGACGACCCGCGGCAGATCCTCGCCGCCCAGCAGAACAAGGCGCGCGGCGAGGCCGTGGCCGCGATGAAGTCGGACGGCGTCGAGTACGAGGAGCGCATGGAGCGGCTCCAGGACGTCACGTACCCGAAGCCCCTGGAGGAGTTGCTCTTCCACGCGTACGACACGTACCGCAAGAGCCATCCCTGGGTGGGCGACCATCCCCTGTCCCCCAAGTCCGTCATCCGTGACATGTACGAACGGGCGATGTCCTTCACGGAGTTGGTGTCCCACTACGAGCTGGCCCGCACCGAGGGCATCGTGCTGCGCTACCTCGCCAGCGCCTACAAGGCCCTGGACCACACCGTCCCGGACGACCTCAAGTCCGAGGACCTTCAGGACCTGATCGAGTGGCTCGGCGAGATGGTCCGCCAGGTGGACTCCAGCCTGCTGGACGAGTGGGAGCAGCTCGCCAACCCGGAGGAGATGACCGCCGAGGAGGCCCAGGAGAAGGCCGACCAGGTCAAGCCGGTCACCGCCAACGCCCGCGCCTTCCGCGTCCTGGTCCGCAACGCCATGTTCCGCCGCGTCGAGCTCGCCGCCCTCGACCAGGTGGAGCAGCTCGGCGAGCTGGACGCCGAGACCGGCTGGGACGCCGACGCCTGGGGCGAGGCGATGGACAAGTACTGGGACGAGCACGACGATCTCGGCACCGGTCCCGACGCCCGCGGCCCCAAGCTGTTGATGATCGAGGAGGAGCCGCAGAACGGTCTGTGGCGCGTGCGCCAGATCTTCGACGACCCGAACGACGATCATGACTGGGGCATCAGCGCGGAGGTCGACCTCTCGGCCTCCGACGCCGAAGGCCGTGCGATCGTCCGCGTCACCGACGTCGGCCAGCTGTGAGCACAGGAGAATTGCACCCATGACGAACCCGGCCGTGCGACTTGTCGACCTGCTCGATCTGGAGCAGATCGAGGTCAACATCTTCCGTGGGCTCAGCCCGAACGAATCCCTCCAGCGGGTCTTCGGCGGCCAGGTGGCCGGCCAGGCACTGGTCGCCGCCGGCCGCACCACGGAGGGCGACCGCCCGGTGCACTCGCTGCACGCGTACTTCCTGCGCCCCGGACGGCCGGGCGTGCCGATCGTGTACCAGGTCGAACGGGTGCGGGACGGGCGGTCGTTCACGACCCGTAGGGTCACCGCGGTGCAGCAGGGTCGCACGATCTTCAATCTCACCGCCTCCTTTCACAAGCCTGAGCAAGGGAGCTTCGAGCACCAGCTGCCGCCGGCCCGCAAGGTTCCGGATCCGGATTCCCTGCCGACGGTCACGGACGAGATCCGGGAGCATCTGGGCTCGCTGCCCGAGCAGTTGGAGCGCATGGCCCGTCGCCAGCCCTTCGACATCCGCTACGTGGACCGGCTGCGCTGGACCATCGAGGAGGTCAAGGACGCCGAGCCGCGCAGCGCGGTGTGGATGCGCGCGGTCGGACCGCTCGGCGACGACCCGCTCGTACACACCTGCGCGCTGACCTACGCCAGCGACATGACCCTCCTGGACGCCGTCCGCATCCCGGTCGAGCCTCTGTGGGGTCCGCGGGGGTTCGACATGGCGTCGCTGGACCATGCCATGTGGTTCCACCGGCCGTTTCGCGCGGACGAGTGGTTCCTGTACGACCAGGAGTCGCCGATCGCCACCGGCGGACGCGGTCTGGCCCGTGGCCGGATCTACGACGTGGAAGGGCGCCTGCTCGTGTCGGTCGTCCAGGAAGGGCTGTTCAGGGCCTTGTAGGCCGTTCGACCACGACCGGCCGCTCACGCCTCGCAGGTCGTTCACGCCTCGCAGGCCGTTCATGCCTGGCAGGTCGTTCACACCTGGCAGGCCGGGGGTTGCCGCGGCGGAGCCAACCCAGCAGTTTGCGGGGCGGCTGCGGCCGCGGTTCCCCTGGCGGGAGCGAGTCGTGGTGCGCGGCCACAGGGGCTTGGTGCGTCACGCGGGCCTGCTTCGTCGCCGGGCGCGGTGCCGGCCGGTGTTCCCGTGCTTCCTCCAGGGCTCGGACCAGGTCCGCTTTCAGCCAGCCGATCTCGTCCGGGGCGTCCGCCGTCATGATCCGCTCGGCGAGGTGCGCGGCGGGAGAGCCCGGTGCGCCGTGGGCGGGCGGCCTCGGCCTGAAGCGGTTCAGATGGGAGCGCTCGTAGGGATCGGTGACGAGTCCCGCGATCTGGAGAGGGTCGAGGAAAGCGGCCACGGCCCCGGCCTGCTCCCACGGGTCGCCGGCCTGCCGGAGCAGGAAGCCCAGGTGGCGTCCGCGCCAGTTACGAGCACGCAGATCCAGGCCGGCGTCCAGCTGGTCGCGCAGTCCCTCGGGCATGCGCGCCGTCAGGATCCGAGTGTTCTTCTCGTCGGCCGCGAACTCCCGTAGCTCCTCGGCCGGATACCGCCAGACCACGGCTCGATAGCGGTTCAGGTAGAAAGAAACCGGCACCACCAGGCCCAGGCGTGCCAGGCGCGTGAACCTTCCTGGGGACACCTCCATGACGGCCGCCCCCTCCGTGGTGCCCACCGCCTCCACACGAGCCCGAAGGAACTTTGGGAAGTCCTCGTGCGCACAGAGCCGGTCGATCTCGGAACGGGTCACACGAGGGCCCCCGCCCCCTTCGTCCGGCACGGTCTGGATGTACCCGAGGTGGACGGCGAGGTCGAACTCGCCTCGTTTGAGCCCCAGTTCCCGGGCGGCGCGACTCGGCGCGCAGGAAAGACGGTGCGATGTGGTGATGGTGTCGACAGGCATGGTCGATCTCCCCCGTGGAGACGATTGCTCACGCTGTGTGCGCTCGCCGTGACAAAAACCGTAGCCGGTCGGACGGACATCACGGCGAGCCTGTGGATAACTCCACGAAGGGGTCGAATGTGCAGGTCAGAGGCGCTCTTCCGGGCTTCGCTCGGGCTGTCGGACGTCCACGCCGAGGTGCTCGCCGACCCGGTTGACGAGGAGCGTCATCTCGTAGGCGATCTGCCCGATGTCCGCCTCCGCCCCGCTGAGCACGCACAGACAGCTGCCGGTGCCCGCCGCGGTGACGAACAGCACCGCGTCGTCGAACTCGACCATCGTCTGCCGCACCCGGCCGGCGCCGAAGTGCCGTCCCGAGCCCTTGGCCAGGCTGTGCAGTCCGGACGAGACGGCGGCCAGGTGCTCCGCGTCCTCGCGGCGAAGTCCCGTGCTCGCGCCGGTCACCAGCCCGTCGTTGGACAGGACCAAGGCGTGCCGCACGTGTTCGACGCGCTCGGTCAAGTCGTCCAACAGCCAGCCAAGTCCCTGGTTCTGCCCCATGTTTCCCGTCTCCCCGTGTGACGTCTCCTCCTCGCCGGAGGATCTCTCCGCCAGCCTTCCCCACCACCGGCGCCGGGGCAAGGAGGATAGGGGCATGGCACAGAAGATGACCGACGTGGAATGGCGGGAGTTCGTCTCGTACGGCACCCGCACCGGAAAGCTGTCGACCGTGCGGGCCGACGGGAGCCCACACCTGACGCCGATCTGGTTCCTGCTGGACGGGGACGAGGTCGTGTTCAACACCGCGAAGAGCAGCGTGAAGGGGCGCAATCTGGCCAGGGACGGCCGGGTCGCCCTGTGCGTGGACGACGACCGGCCGCCCTTCGACTTCGTGGTGATACAGGGCCGCGCCCAGCTTTCGGAGGACCTCGACGAACTCCGCCACTGGGCCGGGCGCATCGGGGCGCGGTACATGGGCGAGGAACGGGCTGAGGAGTTCGGCACGCGCAACGGCGTACCGGGCGAACTCCTCGTCCGTGTCTCGATCGACAAGGTCCTGGCGCAGAAGGCCGTCGCCGACTGAGACGACGCCGGGATCAGCTGACCGAGTCGAGCAGCCGGGCGGTGTGCATCCGCCCGGCGTACTCGACCAGCCGGATCAGCACCTCCTTTCCCGAATCACGGTCACGGGCGTCGCAGAGCACGACGGGTGTGCCCTGGTCGAGGTCGAGAGCGCGCGAGACGTCCTGGGCACCGTAGGTCCGGGCGTCCGCGAAGCAGTTGACGGCGACCACGAACGGGATGTGCCGGTGCTCGAAGTAGTCGACCGCGGGGAAGCAGTCCTCCAGTCGGCGGGTGTCGGCGAGGACCACGGCCCCCAGGGCGCCCTGCGACAGCTCGTCCCACAGGAACCAGAAGCGGTCCTGGCCCGGCGTGCCGAAGAGGTAGAGGGACAGGCCGGAGCGGATGGTGATGCGGCCGAAGTCCATGGCGACCGTCGTGGTGACCTTCTGGTCCACGCCGTCGGTGTCGTCCACCAACTGACCTGCCTCACTGAGCAGTTCCTCCGTGCGCAGCGGCCGGATCTCGCTGACCGCGCCCACCAGGGTGGTCTTGCCCACGCCGAACCCACCGGCGACCAGTATCTTCAGCGCCAGCGCGGCCGTCTCGCCGTCCTGGGCGTCAAAGTCATCGGAGACCATCGCTCACTTCTCTCGGGAGGGCCGGCAAACGGTTGACGTCAACGGGTGTGCGCATGGTGACAACTGGGGCTTCTTTCCGAGGATGGGACCGCTGTTTGCCCGGTCTGACCGACCCGCGCCTGCTTCTTTGCCGGAATGGCCGAACAGGTCGGCGCGGTGCGAGTCGGGGCGGTTCTCGACTTTCATCTACAACGCTCGCAGTCCCTCGATCACCTCGCGCAGGATCCGTTCGTCGGGCAGCTGCGCGGGCGGCACCGGGCGGCTGACGGTCACGCAGCCGAGTTCGAGCAGGTCGCCGAGGAGCACCCGGACCACGCCCACGGGCAGGTCGGCGCCGGCGGCGAGTTCCGCGACCGACTGCGTCTCCGGACGGCACAGGTCGATCAGGGCCCGGTGCTCCGGTCCCAGCGCGGTGTCGTCGAAGCCGGGCGCGCCGGCGTCCAGCGTGACGAGGGCGATCAGGTCGAATCGCACTCCGGTGGGGCCGGGTTTGGTGCGTCCGCCCGTCATCGCGTACGGCCGGACGAGCGGCCCGGCCTCGCCGTCGTACCACTGGCTGCCCTGCTCCCGCGGGGCGCCCGTCATGTCCTCGGTCATCTGTGTGGACCGCCTTCTCGCCTCATCCGGCGGCGGGGGGCCGCGCGCCGACGCGGGTAGGCGTGTACAGGTGCTCGCCGACGCGCTTGACCAGTAGCGCCATCTCATAGGCGACGAGGCCTATGTCGGCGGTCACGGCGGTGAGGACGGCAAGGCAGGAGCCGTCGCCCGCGGCGGCGACGAACAGGAATCCGTCGTCCATCTCCACCATGGTCTGGCGCACGCCTCCGGCGCCGAAGTGCCGGCCCGCGCCCTTGGCGAGGCTGTGGAAGCCGGAGGCGACGGCGGCGAGGTGTTCGGCGTCCTCACGCCGGAGGTCGGTGGACGCGCCCACGGCGAGCCCGTCGTTGGACAGCACCACGGCGTGTCGTACCGCGCTCACGCGCACCACCAAGTCGTCCAGCAGCCAGTCCAGTTCGCCGGACCGCTGTGCGGCTCTCATGCTCGGGTCCTGGATCATTCGGGGTCTCCTTCGCTGCTGCTGTCACTGCCGGCCGGGGAATCCGGGGCGTCACCACGGCCGGGCTGCCTGCCGCCGCCGCGGGCCCAGCCCTCGCGGTACGCCGCCATGCGGTCGCGTACGAGTTCGGGGGTGCGTTGGTCGTCGCTCGGGGCGGCGGACGCCTGGGCGGGCTCCTCGGAGCGCCGCTCGCGCAGTTGAGGGGCGAGGTTCGCCTGCCGTACCCGGCGCGGGAGGTCGTCCGAGTCCTCGGCGGCGTCGTCCGGCGGACGGTGCAGGCGCAAGGCGGTGACTCCGGGGGGTGGGGTGTCGGGGGTGGGCCGGGGCCCCCCCCGGGCCGGGGGCGGGGGCGGGGGCGGTGGCGGGGGGGGGAGGGTC